>JAQGHT010000168.1 GCA_028291565.1 Planctomycetaceae bacterium
AGAAAGGGATCGAATCCATGCGGCCCAGGACCTCGGTCTTGCTCATGGGTGAAATCTTGCGGCCGTTTCGCGCGGTCCGTGGCAATGATCACCCACCGGCCGACAACGGGATCCTTACGTAGATCTGGCATTCAAACGTCCTCCTGACGTGGTGATATTTTTGCTGTTCGCGGCCACGAATGAGTGTTTTCCAAGACTGATCCCCGCGATCAAACGGCTCATTCTTAACCGTGCGCGGTTCTGCTTAAGGTGACAGGTGTCTCGTGTTGAGGGGTTCGCAAGCGTCACTTTCCCCGCGTACCCAAGGTCGCCAGACCTTGGGAGACTCAGGAAGCAACGGAGTCAACCGCCCCAATCCCTGGCGAGATTGGCTACAACAATGACTCCGCAACTTCAAACATCAAGCCTGCCACATGATCCGTTCAAAATCTGCGGAAGGAACTGAAATTTCCAACACACCTTCTCGCGGAGCCCGATCGAGGCTTTGCTTTTCGCCCAGCGCTTCGACATACATTTGAATGGGAGCATCGGGTTTCAGCCCGAGATCTGAAAAATTGACGGTCAGTTCGATGATCTGGTCTGCGGCATATTCGATCTTGGCATTCTCCACCAAAGCATTGTCGTGGAACAATTCCGCACGAAAATTCGCCTGCCCCGGTTTCCAGATTCGCAAGACATATCCTGATGGTTCGACGAAGCCGATACGCAGCTCTTCGACGTGCCGCAAGTCGTCTCCAGCTCGAGTGGTCGTGTCACAACGAATCATCAGACGTGACAGATCAAACCCAAAATGGACTTCCTTGATCAGTCCGGCGGACACCATCGCCATCGTGCCGCGTTCGCTGCCTGCGATGTACTGACCGGCATTCAACCATTCAAAATAGGAGCGGCGGCCATCCACTTTGATTTCCAGAAAGCCGCGAGGCAACGTGTGGAGAATACGCTGTTGGCCGCGCGAAATCGGGCGATTCAGCTGGCTGGGAGGTGGAACTCCGAGAATCATGTAGACATTTTGCAGATGCTTGCGAAACAACTGGTCGAACAGACCATCTAATGCGGACGAATGGTCGTCGCCATACCACCAGCACCAGTCACTCCCTTCGGCGATATAGATCTCTTCCCAGGCCCGCGCTGATTCGGCCGGAGTGATATCGCCACGGTCTTTCGCTTGAATCAGAAACTGCCGCGTCTGATGCAGTAAATCCCAAGCCTCGCGATCCTCAGAGTGGCCGATCCAGATCGCGAAATTGTGCGAAATCCAGCTGCCCGCGAACAATTGCGGAATTCGATCGGTCGCGGGGAAATCCCGTAGATAATCTCCAATCCGGGCCGGCTGAATCGCGGGGTGCTTCACACATTCCCGATACAGGGTCCGCAGGAATTCGACTCCGCCGTCCGGGTAGTATTCCCAGCAATTTTCGCCGTCCAGGATGACCGGAACGAGAGTCGGGCGATCTCCCATCTGCTGACTGATCGAGCGGCCGATCGATTCGACTTTGCCCAGCATATCACCCGCCGCATGCGCCGGTTGACTGCGTTGATAATGGAAGCCAATCAGATCGCTCAACCCGTGATCACGAAATACGATCTGCAGCTGCCGGCCATGATCTTCCAACAACCAGGGACGATACAATAGCTCTGGATTTCGCAGATATCCCTGGGAATCCCGGGAGACTCGACCACCCAGCGAATTGGACAGAATCTCTTCATCCGTCGCAATCCAGCGAATTCCCTGGTCGGCAATCGGCGAGATGATTTCTTGCGAAACAGAGCCCTCCGAAGGCCACATCCCTTGCGGAGCGCTTCCGAAAAGCTCTTTGTGATAGGCCACCGCGCGTTCCAGATGGATTTGAACGTCATCCTTATAAGATTCCAGGAACTTCGGTAGCTCACAGCCCGGCATCGCTTGCCGGGCACTCCGTTTATCCCAGAGCAACGGCAGGATGGGATGATAAAACGGCGTCGTGGTCAGTTCGACCTGGCCGCCGTCGGACAATTCCCGATGCAGTGGAATGATCGCGCGCAGGATTTCCAATTGTTTGGCCAGCAGCCACTGCTTTTCCTGCTCGGTCCAGTAACGCCCCTTTTGACGGAAGGCTCGCAGATCCGCATCCCTTTCGAAAGCAAGTTCATGAATCCACGACAAGTTACTCCAAACCTGGAGATCTCGAATATCGCGTTCACTAAACCGAGGGAGTGCTTTTTCCGCCGAGTCCAACCCGAACCCGCGCTTTTGATACAGCTCATAATATCTGGGAAACGGCCGGATCATGTTCTCGACGCTGGCCATGAAGAAATTGTCGAGCAGGTATTGGCCATCAATTTCCGAGAAACCATCCGCCGGCAGTCGAGACACATCGAGGTGCCGATCGCTGCGCCCGTGTTCCGCATAACCTTGCAATTGCAACAACAGGCTGGGAACCAGATTGATCGTACAGCGGAATTCGGGCACTTCCTTGATGTGCAACGCCATTCCATAATAGTCTTTGGTGCCGTGCAACCGGACCCACGGCATCAGGGTCTCGCCGGAAACATCGTCGGGATAATACGGCTGGTGTTGATGCCAGAAAAATGCCAATGAGATCGGGTGCATGGGGAAAGTCAGACTTCTTATTTTCGGGGACGAGATCTTCTGATTTCAGATTCTACCCCAGTGGTCAGAGTCGTAATCTGATGTATGAATTCGCGGAACATCACCGAACGCACAATTGCGATTCTGTATCGTTGCGCATGGCATGCCGATAGACTTCCACGTACTGAATTGAACCTTGCGAAATTCCAATCAGATGTTCCGATCGCTGTCTGAGAACACCATGCAATCCACAACCAAACTCGGCCGTCTGGATGGCTTTCGCGTATTCCCGATTTGCCACAGTGATTGCGTCTGAAAAGACGATCCCGGTTTTCAAGAGATTCAACTGCCCGAAAAACTCCATTTGGCGCCAATTGAAATACTTCCAGTCGAGTCCCGTCAATTCCATATCCCAGTGCCAGAACTGCCCCTGGAACTTGATATCGTGGATCGACAAAACGGTGGCGAGATCGATGAGACCCGGTGTTTGACGATGTTCGATCTTTAAAAGTGCCGGGATGAGTCCCGTTTCCCAATCATGACAATGGACGACATCTGGTGGGAGTTCCAACAGTTTGAGCACCTCGACCGCGGCCCGGGAAAAGAATATGAACCGTTCACAATTGTCGCGATGATCTCGTGCACTGTCCTGATAGAGATGCGGCCGGCAAAAGTAATCCGGCTGGTCGATCAGAACGATGTCCAGTCGTGAATCTAATGGCTTCAGTCTCAGGACACTCCCGTTGACCAACCGGGTTCCAATACGAATCTGCAATCCGGTCCTCGTTGCGGAATCGACAATTCGGCCGAATCCCGACTTGATGATCGAGGCTGGATGATGTGGCAAAATGAGCGTCACGTGATGCCCAAATGTCACCAATTCTTCGGCAAGTTGGGTCACTTGCTCTCCCAGGGCTCCCGCTGTTGCAAAGGGGGTGGCCTCGGGACTGACCATGACGATATTCATGTCCGCATGCTCCTCGTCGGTTTGGACCAACGTGGCCGCAGTGGTCCAGTCAATGGACGTCGAGCATCAATGTTGGCACACTCACGGGAGAATCGAGACTCATCGCCTGGCGCGATCGCTTCGACGGCCACAAATTCCTCCGGGAGACGCGCCAACCTCTCAGCCCGGCCCTGCCGAACGATCTTCATTCGGGCAGCCGCTGTCAGGTCTTGTCTAGGTATATTATAGAGGGAATGTCGAGCCAGGAGACGGCGCTGCCAACGTAGCTCACAGAGAATTTAGATCCGAATAGAGTTTTTCGCCAGTTTGCCTAATCGGTTTTATCGACAGAATCGACATTTGGCTTGAATTCGGAATGTGGAAACAGGATTCAAGTTGGAGTTCCGACTTAAGGTGGACCGTCGAAGATCGTTGCGAAACGTCTCAATGCGCCCCACAGCTCACCTGCAGGAATCACCCGACGCCTCGCAAATGCATCGCGCCGCCTCAAGCCGGAACTCCAATATCTTGCGTCAGACCTGCGCACAATATGACGTGGCATAGGCTTCGAGATTCTCTTTGCCCTGACGATGGCAGAAATCGCCAAAAGTTTCTCCTGGCTGGCGCTCCACTTTGAAATAAGCGAACAGCGGCGACAGCGTGGAAATAATCTCTTCCTTGGGCAAATAGTCGGCATACAGGAAACCAATACGGGTCCCGATTGCGTTGCCGCCCAGATACAACATGTACTGTTCACCCTGCCGGCGCCCGACGAGCCCGATATCCGGCGAATAGGGCCGCGCACAACCATTTGGGCAGCCGGTCATGTGCACCGAAATCACTTCTTTCGTCAGTCCAAACTTCGCCAGTTCCACTTCCATCACGTCGAGGATTCCAGGCAAGGCACGTTCCGATTCCGTGATGGAAAGTCCACACGTCGGCCAGGCCGGGCAGGCGATCGAATACCGTCGCAGAAAGCTCAATTCGTCCGCTTGTTTGATCCCGTGTTGCTTCAAAATCTGATTGATATCGGCCCGCTGTTCCGGTTTGATATCGCAGAGAATCAGGCTCTGCAGCGGAGTCAACCGGGTGTTCATCCCATATTTGCTCAGAATGGCGCGCAACCCGGACTTGATGCGCAGATCGCCCTCATCCTTGATACGGCCATTTTCCACGTTTACGCCCAGGAACCAGTTGCCGTCACCTTGTTCATGCCAACCGAGGTGATCGTCAACGCCGGTGACTTCGATCGGTTTTGGCTCGGGCAGAGACCGACCAAAGTATTCTTCGACTTTGGCTTTGAACGCGGGAATTCCCCAATTCGCGATCAGATATTTCATTCGGGCAATCTTGCGGTCAGATCGATTTCCGTTGTCACGCTGCACCTTGACGATGGCTTCGGCGACAGCAACAACTTGATCCGGAGTCACAAACGTCAATGGCTTGGCGGCTGCAGGGAACGTCTTCTTCACCGAAGGAGTGACACCCTGCCCGCCCCCCACCAAAACGTTGTAACCCACGATCTGGCCTTGCTCTACGATGGCGAGAAAGCCGAGATCCTGCGAGTGAATATCCACGCAATTGTCTTCTGGCAATGAGATCGCCGTCTTGAATTTGCGGGGGAGGTAGGTGGCGCCGTAGATTGGTTCTTCAACCGCCTTGAATTCACTGACGTTCTGCTGTTCCCCGTTTTCGTCTGTCAGCCAGATCTCGCAATAGGCCGTCGTTTTTGGCTTCAGGTGTTCGGCGATTCGGTCCGCCATGTCCTGCATTTGAATTCGGACGGGGCTGTTCTTGATGGGCGCCGGGCAGCACATGACATTTCGCTCAACGTCACCGCACGCGGCCAAGGTCGTCAATTTGCTGTCGTTGATGGCGCGGATGGTCGCCTTCAAACCCGATTTCACCACCCCGTGGAGCTGAAAACCTTGGCGCGAAGTAATTCGGACAGTACCGTTTCCGTACTTGTCGCAAAGGTCGAGTTCCGCCAGGAATTGGGCGGCGGTGACTTTTCCACCCGGAATCCGAGTGCGCACCATGAATTGATACGCTTTTCCCTTAGACGTACCATCATCCGCTTTTTGCCCGCGTTCGTCGCGATCGTCCTGTTGGTACAAGCCGTGATTCTTCAACAGATGTACTGAATCGGACTCAAAATGGTCGGCGACCGCACTCAATTCCTCAGCGATCGTTCCGCGCAGTTGTCGACTGCCAATCTTCAATTCCTCAACATGGCTTGGCTTACCCGCTTCTGACATCCGTCAGGTTCCTTTTCTCTCGCAATTGGCTGGCCGATGGATTCATCCGTCCCGCTCAAGAACGTCTCAGAGGCCCGAAAATCCACGTCACAGATTGGCTTCAATTCACTGCAGCAAGTATAACGCTCGTAACTTTCTTTGAGTAGACCCAAATTGGGACACGAACGTCCCAAGTGAGGTTCGATTGGCTGCTGTTACTCGTTCAATACTTGATCGTTGCGTGCTGTTTCTGGCCCAAGGCTGTGGCCTGGGTTGGAGTCCTCGCGCTCCTGGAACAGTTGGTAGCCTGGGTGGTCTGGTACTCGTCTGGGGCCTGCAGCGACTCAACCTGGATACCGTTGGCTATGTTGTCGCCGAAATTGCAGTCATTGCGATTGGAATCTGGCTCTGTAGCCGGGCCGGCCAGTTGCTGGGAATCGAAGATCCGCAGTCTGTGGTCTGGGACGAGATCGCCGCCTTTCCAATCGTATTTTGGGAAATGCCGTTGACCCCCTTGACGGCCGTTTTGGGTTTTCTCTGGTTTCGCATTTTTGATATCTCGAAGATCTGGCCGATCAAGTACTTAGAGCGACTTCCGAGAGGTTGGGGCGTGATGGCCGACGACTTGCTCGCAGGCGTTTTCGCAGCGGGTGGGTTGCGTTTGACAATGTTGATGATTGCAAAATTTCAGGGGCTGTAGCTAACGTCATTGGTTCATGAGAAGGAATAGAACTTGTCTGCAATCATTATCAGCGGAACCGCTGTGGCCAAACAACTGCGTGCGGAACTGGCCTTGGAAGTCGCTACCTTTCGAGAATCGACGGGCGTGACGCCGCATCTCGCAGCAGTTTTGGTGGGTGATGACCCGGCCAGCGCCGTTTACGTCCGTAACAAAAGTAAAGCCTGCGAGACGACTGGCCTGAACAGCACGCTACATCGACTGTCCGCGGAAACGACGCAGGAGCAATTGCTTGCATTGGTCACTGAGTTGAATCTGGACCCGGCAGTGCATGGGATCCTGGTGCAATTGCCATTGCCGCGGCAGATCAATTCGCAAGTGATCCTGGATTCCATTACCCCCTTAAAGGATGTCGACGCGTTTCATCCAGAAAATGTCGGATTGATCGCTCAAGGGCGGCCACGGTTTCTGCCCTGTACTCCGCACGGGGTCCAATATTTACTTGCCGCGTCACAAACCCAGGTCTCTGGGGCACATGTCGTGATTCTTGGCCGCAGCGATATTGTGGGAAAGCCCTTGGCTTTGATGTTATTGCAGAAGGGACCTGCAGCCAATGCGACGGTCACGGTCTGTCATAGCCAAACTCGAAATCTGGCCGAAATCACGCGACAAGCCGACATTCTGGTGGCCGCGATTGGTGTCCCGGAATTTGTCAAAGGCGACATGGTTCGGCCAGGAGCGGTTGTCATGGATGTCGGCATCAACCGTGTCGGAGAAAAGCTTGTCGGAGATGTCGATTTCGCCGAAGTCTCACAAATTGCATCCGCGATAACTCCGGTGCCAGGCGGTGTTGGACCAATGACGATCGCCATGTTACTGAAGAACACTCTGACGGCGGCACGATTGCTGACTGAGTCTCTGTGACCGATATTAGCAAGCGTTAGAACGCATCAATCGTTCGTATTCGCGCTTATCTCGTCATCATGCAGTTCCGAATTCTTATCCGCGGATTTCAATCCTGTCGTTCCCCTTCGGGGAAGGGGGGGCTCCTGATGTGTTCGCTTCATGTTAGCACGCGCTAGCTCTGCGTCGCCGCAGGCCCGGTGGGAACCTCGCACTGCCGGCTGTAAGGTTGACGTAAGTCATTAGCTAATAACAATGCCAAAGCTGGACGATCTCTCTGAGGCGAGGGGGAACATCGGGCAAGTGCAAGGTTAAACCGCTTTAGCGACAGAAATTCGTTCACGGCGGCAGGTACGGGCGTGCGAGATTGCTCAACGATCTATGACTCGATCATTTTGGGCAAAACCTATCGGGATTCCGTTTTTGCTGTCACAGCTCGATAGTGAATCTCCTTTATTCCATTCAGGAACGCTCGGTCCCTCAATTCTTTTCAGCTGCTGCGTGGAGTCGCTGTGTATCAGTTTCAATGATTGCCCCGGTTGTGTCAGTTGAGCAGCCTTGCGGCACGGCAATTGCGAAACATTCATACCAGCCCCACCATCCACCCTTAACGCTGCAACTGACGAAAAGAGATTAACCGGCAAATTGCGACAAAACGACGAGGCGTAAACGCCAGGCGGGCTCGGTCAAGCCGAAAAAGCAGAGAAGTACTGTAATAGTTTCGAAACAGGCCTTAATCAAAGCGCCAAGCGGTTGTCACGACTCCGAAACGCCCGGCAACAGCGTGTTGCCGCGCGGCCACACTTCGTGTTGTCAATTTGCATCATGCCGAACCTCTTGTCGGCCAGCACTTTGCATCGCATGTTCGCGTTTGTTGACTTTCGACAACAGGCCTGATTCCGCGATGCCACACGGCCCCGGCACAGGCTGTGCATTAAGCTGAAACATCACCTCATCGTGAGGACAGCAATCAGTAAGCTTAGTGTTAACGCAGTAATGCAGTTTCTATCCAGCGACTCAACGCTCATGCGTGTTGTCGCTCTTCAACTAAAAGCTTGAAGTTCTGGCGGCTTGGTGAAGTTGAGAGATCACCAGTTTGAACCCTACCGACCGGTTCAAAAGTCTCAGTTCTTCTGAGTCCGGAGGGCCGCCTTGAGCGGCGGCCCTCCTCCCTTACACTTCTGAACTGTTGTCGCTTATGCGACAGGTCAGTAGCCACTGCCGGCAGGTTTGTGTTTGGAAAATTCGTTGGCCAACGAATTTTCCCCAGGTACGTCGCACCGTCCTTGTCAGGGTTTCTCACCCCGGGATGGCGTGGCGATCCCACTGTTGCCTTGAGTCGTTGCTCAAGGCAACGGGTACGACGAGTAGTTCGACTTGCGCTACCGTGCGAACGGTATGACGAGCTATCCGGAGTATGTCAGTTTCTCGATGTCTGTCACTCCTAAATTGTGCGAAAGGGTTAGAAAACATGTTGAAGTCTTTCCTGAATGACGAATGCGGTGCCATCGTTTCGATCGAAATGATTCTGATCATCACCATCGCTGTGTTGGCTCTGATCGTCGGCTGGAGCGAAGTTGCCAAGGCCGTCAACACCGAATTGAACGACATCTCCAATGCAGTCGGTGCGTTGAATCAGTCGTTCTTCTTCACCGGCTTCGTCTCTGGCACCGGTGCTGGCAACAGCAAGCCGACCTCGAGCGTCAGCGGCTCGCAATTCGTCGACTTCCAAGACGACTGCGACACGAATGTCTCTTGCGACATCGTCTGCGGTCTCGGAAGCGTTCACGCCGAAAACTAGTCGACTCCGGCCTGAGCCGGTGCTCGCCTGACTGGACGTTGAATCAAGCTGTCCCGGGGTATTTCCCCGGGACAGCTCCACGTTACCGCCAGATTTCTGTAGCTAAATCCGCCAGCGTTCAGATCTTCGCAATCTATCAGATCTGAATCCTCGCGAATGGAGCTTCTGGAACACTTCCAATCTCAAATCAAATTCACTGATTCCTGCCCTTGCAGGGGCAACACTTACTTCCGCAACCTTAAAACGGTGGCTTTTCTATCCGTGCTGCCCACCACAGCAAAGGATACCGTCATGGCCAAAACGATCTATCGAGACGAACGCGGTGCGATCATTTCCATGGAAATGGTGTTGATCGTGACCATTGCCCTGGTCGCGATCATCGTCGGCTGGAGTGAAGTCGCCATCGCCCTCAATACCGAATTGAATGATGTCAGTAACGCTACCGCAGCCTTAAATCAAGGCTTTTGGTTCACAGGTTATCAGAGCGGCTCCAATGGAGTCGCGGTTAAGCCAACCAGTTCTGTTTTCGGTAGCTCGTTCGAAGATAAAGCTGACGACTGCGATACAAATCAGAGCTGCGACATTGTTTGCGGACTGAATTCTGCGTCCAAGTCGGAACAATAAATCAGTTGTCATTTCTCAACTGAACCGAGCCACTGCCGGCAGGTTTGTGAGTGGAAGAATTGTCGGCCGACGATTCTTCCCAAAGTCTGGTGAGCTTTTCTCGTCAGGGTAATTGCCTCGAGATGGCTCGAAGTTCCAACTGTCCCCATGAGTTTATTGCTCAAAGGAACAGTTACCCGGTGCATTTCGACTTGCGCTACCGTCTCGACGGTATGACGAATTGCCCGGAGTCTGTCCGTTTCTCGATGTTTATCTCTCCTAAATTGTGCGAAAGGGCCTGAACATGTTGAAGTCTTTCCTGAATGACGAATGTGGTGCCATTGTTTCGATCGAAATGATTCTGATCATCACCATCGCTGTACTGGCGTTGATTGTTGGTTGGAGCGAAGTCGCCAAGGCCGTGAATACCGAATTGAACGACATCTCCAATGCCGTTGGTGCGTTGAACCAGTCCTACTTCTTCACCGGTTTCGTTTCCGGCACCGGTGCCGGCAACAGCAAGCCAACATCGAGCTTTAGCGGTTCACAATTCGTCGACTTCCAAGACGACTGCGATACGAATGTCTCTTGCGACATCGTCTGCGGTCTCGGAAGCGTCACCGCCGAGAAATAATCGAGTCCGACTCAAGCCGGTTCTCGGTTGACCGAATTTTGATTCGAATGGTCCCGGAAAATTTTTCCGGGACCATTCTGCATATCCCCAGCACATTTATTCCGACACATCGGAGATTCTGAGTCTATTCTTAATTCTGCATGGCAATGCTGGACTCAACGCGCGACGAAGGGATGGCGGGCAATAGGTGACGGATTTTCGTGGCCCATTTCGCGAGCGGTTGGGACGGTTGTTTCAAACTCCACCTGAATTCTCCGGGTCGATGACTTTGGTGAGATGGAAATTGCCGATGGGAAATCCCTCCCGGGCGTCGGATGGCGGGCGATCGTCGCCCGAAGGATGATTGGCGTGTCAAAACTACTGGAACCATCGGAACATCGGGGAATGTCAGAATCTGCCGGCTGGAGCGATACAGACCGACGTTTCAGGCACGCTTTCTGGTTATTCTGGCTTGCTGTCGCACTGTATTCCCGGGCTCTCTTCGGAGATTTTGTCTCCTGGGACGATCCGCAATACATTCTGCGAAATCGGATGGTTCAAGGCGGCCTTTCATGGACTTCTCTCCAAAATGCCTGGACGACTTTTGAGTGTGCGAACTGGCATCCCCTCACCTGGATGTCGCTGATGCTGGATTACCAGCTTTTTGGCTTGCGTCCCTGGGGCTTTCATCTCACAAATGTGCTGCTGCACGGGATGAATTCGGCATTACTTTATCTGTGGCTGGTTTCTGTCTCCGACCACACCCGTCGATTGAGTTCCGGACAAATCTGGTTTGTCGCCGCGGTGTTCGCTGTGCACCCCGTGCACGTTGAATCTGTCGCATGGATTACAGAACGTAAAGACGTCCTGGCAACGCTTTTCGGGCTGCTCAGTTTATTAGCCCACGCTCGATGGGTGACCTCGGGCCTGACTCGCTGGAAAATGGCGTGCACACTCTGTTTTGCCCTCAGCCTCTGCGCGAAGCCACTCTTCGTGACGCTTCCGTGCGTGCTGTTGCTGGTGGAATTCTGGCCGCTGCGGCGCTGGAACTGGACGCCAGGTGTAGAAACAAATCCATCAACGCCTAATTCTGGGATTGGTTCCCGCTGGTCCTTTCTTCAGAGTGTCCTGGAAAAATGGCCCCTGTTTGCATTGAGCTTGATGTCCTGCGTGGTCACATTCTGGGCGCAACAGGAGGGTGGTTCGGTCCGCACCTTTTCGCAAGTGCCATTCGCCGCGCGATTCCCGAATGCGATCGTGAACTACAGCTCATATTTGCAAATCATGGTCTGGCCGGCGCAGCTCTGCACATTCTACCCCATGAGCAGAAATGAGTGGACCAATCCCCAGGTAATCATCGCCTCGGGAACGCTGATTCTTGTCACTGCTTTGGGAATTTGTTTTCGCCGGCGTTACCCGGGACTTTTGATGGGCTGGTTCTGGTTCTTGGGAACTTTGGTTCCGATGATTGGAATTGTCCAGGTCGGCAGCCAGTCAATTGCCGATCGCTATCTTTATGTCCCAATCATCGGCGTAACACTCGCATTGGTCGTGGGCCTGAGCGCATTACTGGATCGAGCTGGGATTTCTCCGTCTGGCAGAAAAGCCATGTCGATTGTCGTAGTGATTCTTTTGAGCGGACTGACCTGGCGACAAATCGGCACCTGGAACTCCACGGAAAGCTTGGCGCGGCATAGCTTGCAAGTCGTACCCGACAATTGGAATGGCCATATGCTGCTGGGAATCGTGCACGACAAAGCGGGGCGGACGTCTGATGCCGAAGCCGAATACACCGTGGCATTGAAATACAATCCCGAAGCCAGTAACGCGAGAAATAATCTGGCGATTCTGCTCATGTCCCAAGATCGGGTGAAAGAAGCCCTGGAGCATTACCGGATCGGGTTGGAATTGAGGCCTCGCTACGGCATCATGCGCGCGAATTTCGCCAACGCACTGGCTCGTCAAGGCGAGCTGAAACGCGCA
This sequence comes from Planctomycetaceae bacterium, assembly GCA_028291565.1. GTDB lineage: Bacteria > Planctomycetota > Planctomycetia > Planctomycetales > Planctomycetaceae > JAKFVC01. The sequence goes on from JAQGHT010000168.1 coordinate 12,338, forward strand.
TTAGAGCAATACGAATTGGCAGCAGAAGATTTACGCAACAGCGCGGACCTGCACCGGAATTATGGCACGACTCTGATTCTCGCTGGACAATCTGATTTGGCCATCCCGGTTTTAGAGCGCGCTGTTGAATTGGCACCGGCCGATTTGACAACCCAATTACGTCTCGCCAAGGCACTCCTGAACTCTCCGGCCGCGATTCCGGACCGAGTTCAACGAGCTCGTGAGCTGGCTGCGAACGTTGCGGCAAAAAGCGATTCGGCCGAGGCGCAACTCCTGCTCAAAGCTGCAAATTGAAGCAGCTCGATCTGATCTTATTTCTTGACCGGAACCGGCACCGGGACGGTGGTTGGCTTTTTCTCGGCCGCGCCTCCCGCCAGCAATCCGGAACCAACCCCGATCAAGACAATCCCCAGCAGGACAAACTTGATCGTCGCACACCAGAATGCGATCGGATAAGCAGGCGATTTTCCACCGCTGTGGATGAAATCAAACAACACGAAGTTTTCCACAACGTCGAAGCCGCCGGCGCCAATCGCCAGCCAGGCCGCAAGTTGGAGCTGTCGAGCCCGGTTCGCATTCCCGGACAGCCACCGCTCAGCCGACCATAAACAGCCCAGATAAAGCCAGACCGAGTAATTCGCAATGAATACAAAGTCAAAGCCCAGTCCAATTGCGGCGATAATTCGCTGTTGAGAGCTCCAGCCATTCAAGACATGTTTCGCCGCCTGATTGGATCCCGCCAATTCCAGTGACACGCTGCCCAGTCGAGCCCCCTTCGTTCGAAGCTCATCGTCCAGCCACAACATGAAACCTCCGATCAGCAACGTCGAAACCGTCAGGTAATTTAACCAACGGCGCTGATTAGGAGTCAGAATATTGGCCGAGCCAGTTGACATGATCGTGTTCCACCGATTTCAAGATCTTTTGGCTTGATGCCGTCCGCACTTCCAGCATTACGTAGAATAGGACACAGGAACTGGAAAAGGAATGTCGCCAACTAGGGCGGCAGCGACCAATTGCCGCCGATCAAGTAGAACTGATAAGATACAGAATCAAAGTGACATTAACTGAGCCGAGGTACGTCATGCCAATGTATGTTTACGAAGTTCTGGACGATCAAGGCAATGTCTGCGACGTCTTCGAAATCATTCAAAAGATTACCGAGCCACCATTAACCCGACATCCGGAAACAGGGCAACCCTTGCGAATGAGTATTACCGCTCCATTTGTCGCCAAGAAAACCCATGGAGATTTGCCTAAAGGCGATATCTCGGACCGCAATCTGGAAAAGCTGGGGTTCACCAAATACAAGAAGAGGCGAGAAGGAGGCTACGATAAGGTTGTCGGCGACGGACCGGATCTGAAAGCCTGATGCGGACTTTCATAATTGATCTCTTATGGGACCGCTTTCGGCGTTGCAGTTGCTACGCCACAAAGAGTCGCACTGGAACTCGTTTTTTCAATGTTGATGCGCCGAGACGGCCCTCCTGACCATTCGGGCTCAGCAGTTCTGAAAATCCCCGTAAATAAAGAGAATTTCCGACATGGCAATCGTTCGCGCATGCTGTTTGAACTTGGTTATCGCCATTTTTGCACTAGGATGGCTGCCGCCGCGAGTGAACGCGGCTGATATGCAATATCCGCTCGATATTGCCGTTGATGCGCAGGGGACGATCTATGTCGCAGACCGCAATTTGCCCGGTATCTGGCAAATCAAAGACGGAAAACGTGAGCTGTACTTCGAAGGTTCCAAGAAATTTCGCACGCCTTTGAATGCCGTTCGTTGTCTCATCGTCGATGGGAAAGGGCAGTTGCTGGC
>JAQGHT010000172.1 GCA_028291565.1 Planctomycetaceae bacterium
TACAGGCATTGCATCATGCCGGCGTCGTCCGTGCCTGGTCGACAGCCCACGCCGGTGGGGGACTCCAAAACTATTATAAGCTGACACCCACGGGATTCGAGCGGCTGTACGGTTCGGAAACTCGAAAACCACCGCGCACGTTCTTCGCCGAAATCTCACCGACATTTTTCGAACACACTCTGAATCTGGCGGAAGTCATCGTCGAAACAGTCCGTGCGTGTCACACCGGCCGAGTGAAAATCCAGCGTTTGTTCCGCGAGAACGAGTTGACGTTTACGGTCGGCAGCGATCACGTACAACCGGATTGCTTCGTCCGTTTTGAGTTCGGCGGGAAGCCATTCAACGTGGCGTTCGAAATTGACCAGGGGACAGAATCGGTCGACTCCAATGCTGAAAACAGCATCCGTACCAAGCTGCGGATCTACGACGCGTACCAAGAAACACTGCTCACAGAATGGCTCGCATCTGGCAAGACCTGGGAGCGACCACGATTTCGCCTGGCATTTCTCACCAATTCCATCGACCGAGTCCATCACATCTTGGCAACTGCGGCACGCATGACGTGCAATGGGAAACGCCGCCTGGCATTTGCCGCGACGCAAGATTGTTTTCTCGCGGAGCAAGATCCGATTCGGTCACCAATTTTTCTCGATCATATGGGGCAATGGCAGTCACTCGTCGACCTGCATCCCACTTCACCACACCGCAAACAACCTGTCCGCTTGAAACCGCTTATGGTCGCCCCATCGTCTATCTGGTAGTATAGTCCCCACGCCCGTACAACGGTGGGCAGACACGGCTATTATCCCGAGTCCCTCCACCACTCGCGGTCGAGGAGCGACGCCCGCAGAATTGAGACGCGGCGGAACCGCCTCGGAAGATCAGCACACACATCAACTGGGGCGGTTATTGCATCTCACGATGAAAGATGCACAGGGACGGCGAGTGTCAGGTGCGGCATTCCTAGGCATCAGTCATTACGTCTTTCATATCCTGCTTTTCCTGCGGAGAGAACATCGTCTGATCGAATGTGTCCAGAATCGCTTTGGCCTTGCTTAACTTATCGCGAAGGACCGAGATCGTCCGCATGCAATCGGCCTTCAGCGTACTCTCGCGACCAATGCGGATGCGAAGCTCCTGCTGCTCCTCCCGCTCAAGGCGTACGTTCTCCGTCGAGATCTCCAGATCAATGAGCAAACTGTCAATGTCCGCGCAGTTTTTCGTGACATTAACAATCGTGACTTTTTCCATCCACAATATCTTGCTTGAGCTGTTTGTTACGCTTCTGACACGCTTCGATCTGACTTTTGGTCATACAAATCCCTGATATCACAATACAGATCTTGAATACCTGTCGTCCCACGTCAGCCCTGACATGGTCAGAGATGTGGCAGTTTCGTTGCTGGAACCTTCAAGATCGAGCAACAATGAAGAATGGAATCTTAGCGGGGATGCCGTGGAATTCCGAGAATCAAAAGAGTCAAATATCCGGGTTGGGTTCCGAATGTGATCGAAGGCAGTCAGATCAGGCGTGACCGAGGGGCAGTCGGCATGCCGCAGTGAATGGACCTGCGACATGAATCCATGATTCCCCCCCAGGCCGGCTGACCAGAATTGCCCGGAAAACAGTGGGGTCTCGTTGAAGGAGAACCGTCTGTCCGGTGCCACCTCGGTTTTCCTGGCAGTTGGATACCGACTGTCTGGTAAGCTTTCAGCATGCGATTCCTTTTCGCTGCACCACCCACGAATGAACGCGGCCCGAAGTTCATGGAAAAAGCTTTGGCGGCGATCCACCAAGCGATTCCAGCTTCGGGAACTGTTGCCTTTGAATACGGAGAGCACGAAGGCCGGGTCGGGCTGTTTGTGAGTTTCCCTGATAAGCTGGAACAGATCGTCACAAACCCCCTTGTGGCCAATTATCCACAGTCGGCGATTATCCTCACTCCCGAGGGCGAAGTTCCCAGTGACGGGCACACCTGGCAGGTGACTCTCACGCTCACCCCCGATTTGTTTCCGATTCTTCGGCATGCCCAATTTGAAGATCTGGCAAACCGATCTTTTGCCGATCCGATTGATGGGTTGTTGCGGGCGGCGACCCCCACGTCAACGCTTCGGTGCAGTATCCAGATTTCAATCTCTCACACGCCGGGCAGAGTGAGATTGCGTGCCTTGGAAGCTGTGCGGAGACTCAACGGCCCGTTCCTGCGTCATCATCATCAGATCGCACATTGGTATGCCGAACACATCACCACCCCGAGTGTTTGGCCGATCGCCTGGGTTGTCGGAAGGCTTGTTGGGGCGGGCGAAGAAGTAACGCATCACCGTGTCCTGGAGACCTCGACGAGCCGACTGCATGAACGCGAAGATGATTTGCAAGCGGCGAGCGATAAACTGTCGGGGCATCTGTTCGACTGCCGCATCAGATTGGTGGTGTCGGGGCCAGAAAACCATCGTGACGAAGCACTCGACCGTCTGCGTGTCATGGCCGGCGCGTTCGGCGCGTTTTCACAGTCGAGGCTGGCAACATTCCATGCAGGTTCTATTCGAGAGAAAGGAAACGCCCGAAATCCCGGTCCGAGTTTTCTGCTCTCTCACGAGGAACTCGCAACGCTTTTTCATCCACCGACCGCTTCTGTGCAGGCAGAACGTCTGCAAACGACTCAATTCACGGAATTGGAACCGCCGGCAAAGTTCCGCTCTGGAGGCGAGCCAGGTGCCGTCACTCTCGGACGCGTGCAGTTTCGCAACGACGAACGACTAGTCGGCATTGATCAGGAATCGCGGAGACGGCACCTCTACATCGTTGGCGCGACCGGAGCCGGCAAATCGACGCTGCTTTTGAATCTCATCCAATCCGACATGCAAGCGGGAAGGGGACTCACGGTCTTTGACGTCCACGGCGACCTTGCCGAAGCCGCAGCGAACTTAGTACCGCGGCATCGCACGAATGCCGTGATCGTCTTCGACGCTGCCAGCGACAACGCCATCTCATTTAATCCACTGGCCTGTTCTGATCCGGCGCGAGTCGACCAAGTGACGTCGGGAGTGGTCTCGGCCTTTCGAAAACTCTTCGATTCCTGGGGACCGAGACTCGAAAATCTCCTGCGATATGCCGTTTTCGCCACTGTCGAACAGGGCGGAACGCTGCTTGATCTCCTAAAATTACTCACCGACGAGACCATCCGCGAACGCATGGTCACTCGTATTCAAGATGACGTCGTTCGGTCGTTTTGGGTCAACGAATTTGCTGGCTGGAACAACCAATACAGGACGGAAGCCGTGTCATCCGTTACGAATAAGGTGATGCCGTTTCTCACGAACCGCCATTTGCGGGCGATCACCTCCGGTTCCACAAAAACTTCACTCAACTTGCGGCAGGTGATGGACCAGGAACAGATCTTGATCATCAACATCAGCCGTGGGCGGCTCGGCCAAGATAACGCGACGCTACTCGGCAGTTTGCTGCTCACCAGCCTGGAACAGGCTGCGATGACCAGAGCGGAACTCCCGGAAGAAGATCGCCGGGACCATAACCTGTACCTCGACGAATTCCAGACCCTCGCAACACCTTCGACCGGCATCATGCTTTCAGAATCCAGAAAGTATCGGCTCTGTCTTGCCTTAAGCCACCAACTTACGCAACAGCTCGACGAGACAACCTGGCACTCTGTCCTCGGCAACGTTGGAACGATGATCTCCTTTCGCGTCGGTTCGGAAGACGCCGCTCTACTTGCTCCTGCGTTCAGCAAATTTCCCGGTCAATTGCAGCCCCAGGATCTGACAAACCTACCGAATTACACTGCCTACGTTCGACTTTTGGTAGACGGGACCCCAAGTCCACCATTCTCACTGAGCACGCTGCCACCGCCTATCGGGGAAGACCGAAAGGATATCGTCATTCAAACCTCAGTACGGCGTTACGGACAGAAGGTATTTTCTCGAAACGACGGCCGTTGAAGAGACGAAAGGCATGGATCTGCACACAAGGTACGACTGAATTGCCGTTGGGAGCGATAATTTTCGAACGCTCGCAGTTCGCTCCTCCGCAACCCAAAAGTGCATCGGTGTGTCGGAACAACGCGTACAAGCAACTGGTCCCATGTTGTCGCCGGGTATAACGCCTGTCCTATGACCATTCAAGGGATCAACCTAAAACGTATAATACTAGGAAACGTCATTGTGACGGCTTTGTACGCTCAGTAACGCCCCCAAAGAGAAGTTCGTTGAGGTGAGCAAGCGAGCCTAGCAGCTATTGTGCACCGGGATCAGGAGTTGCCCGATCCCACTCGACGAATTTTATTGCATATAACATGGATCCGTCAGCTCCCATCCCTGGAGCTGTATTCACTTCTAGAACAAATAACCTGTTGTCTCTGCCTTCGACAATGTCTACGGCGCCGAAATGCAGCCCGAGGAATGAAACAGCTTTGGCAGCAGTTTCTACTAGCCCAGCACACGGCGACCCTTTCAGAATTTCGGTGGTCCAACCACGAGAACTTGAACGCACATCGCCGGACGGTTCGAGCCCCTGAATCGGAGTTTTCTCCCGAATCTTGATCGGTTGACCATCGAAGATATCAACACGATATTCGCGATCTGAAGCAATATGCTCCAGGGCATAATCATACTCCGCGGCGATACTCGGGTCGGGAAGTTCATTGGCCGCAACAAAATATGGATCATCATTTGCATCTTGTCGCGAACTCTTTCGAAAGATGCGGCGTACATTGGAAGTCGATTCGAATTCATTGGTCATGAATAGCGTTGGAACCAATACCCCCGCCGATTGTAACCGTACGAGCGCCATCAGTTTGTTCGACGCTATTCGCACGCCCGAAAGCAAATTGATTCCGTTGTCGCTGGTTGGAAAGATGCTTCCCCATCGAATATGACGAAGTTCGGGTCGCGCAGGTATGTCCTTGTTGCAGTATACACATTTTTGACCCTGTATCTCAGTTATCGCAGTGGCGAGCAGTCTTCCGGTTCGATGAGACCTTTTGAAACACTTGAGATAGTGGATCATGCTCCCTCTTCCGTCTTTCATCGTGTTACGACCTCTTTGCCCTTTTCGGGTTTGCCGGAAAAGAGCAGCGTCGCATTTTTGATTCAGATAGTTTGTAGGTCTTCTTCACACAATTGTACTTAACACTGACCAGTTTACTGCTTGTTGCTCTCGTTCAAAATACGGAACGATTCAAGAACTTTGTCTGCTCCTTTGGAAGTCACCAACTCCTTCTCCCCAATCGCCATTACTTGATAGGCTCTCGTTCCTCTAAAAATTATCATGTTGCGAAGTTAGGAACTTCCTTTTCGTATCAAAACCTTACGATATGACGCCTTGTCTTTTCCAAATTCGAATTCTGTGTCGCCGATGATAACCCCGGTTTTTCCCTTGCTTCCGCCGCGTGCGTTGGCGAGAACGGAATACGGATCGGCCTTCCCTGTGGGTTGTCGTTGAAGCCGGTCATGAAATACAACTTCTCGTTTACCTTGACCGTCACCGTTACTAAGGTGAGTTTTCCGGAGTCGGTTGTAACTTCTTCCTTCGACTCATCCTGCTTAACAGCGGGCAAGAATACGGTGTATTCGCCCTCGACCGATTCAAATTTGTTGAAGTCGAGCTTCGAGTTTTCGTCAGCGCCTCCGGCTCAGGAATTAACGTCCGTAAACAACGACTCAATATGCCGACCTGCTTTCTTGAGGTCGTTAACCGCCTCAGGTTCAGGGCCCTCGTATCCCTTGTCAAGACGCCGTTGAGTCCCCTTTGAGAATTCCCATGTATCTCCATTTGGAACAAACTCGAATTTATATTGATACTTGAAAGTATTTTCCGGAAGTGCGTTCACTCGCCACCAGGACGTAACATTAAACGACATTTCGCCAACTACTGGCGTAGCAAATGAGTCTGTCTTCCTGACGTCATTCGAGTTCCAGACTATCTGTTGGTCGGTGTGTCCCTCTCGCTTCATCCAAACTCCCTTCGCAAATGATTCTCGGCTTTTGACACGATCGACAAAAATCTTCCAAGAGTTGGTGATTGCATGGGAATCGGATTGTGACGCAATAGTGGTATTACGGTTAGTACTGTCGCCCGGCGCGTTGCATCCCAAATTAGAAAATGGCAAGACTAAGGAAAAAACAACTGCAACTTTGAAGTGTTTTCTAAGCATGAGCAGCCTCGTTGTAATCGAGATTAGATAGAAGTTAAAAATTGGCAAGTGCCGCACTGGAAGTGAGAATCGTGCAACAAATATGCGATTTGCAAAGTCGACTTTGCAAAT
>JAQGHT010000187.1 GCA_028291565.1 Planctomycetaceae bacterium
GAACATAAGTCGTCAGATGTGTGCCGGATCCCGAAAAGGCGACAAGTTTGTTTTGCACGACGGGTGGCTGCAAAATGTGCGTTGGAATATTGTACTTGAAGACAAATGCTCGATAAGACGCTTCCGCCTTGCGTCGCTTCATGAAGTTTTCGCCAAGCTTCTCCAGGTCATAAGATAACAAACTGCCGTCGGCGGTCCCGAAATAGACCTGTTCATTGTCCACGACGGGCGGTGTGGTAGGCCCATCCTCCAGAGGAAACTGCCAGGCGATATCACCGGTTTCCTTTTTCAAAGCGAACAAAATGCTGCCGCTGAGAATAATCACATATTTGTGGTTGGAAGTCGGCGCGTATGCTGGTTCGTCTTGCCCGCCCAGAGCCGTTGACCAAAGCTTTCGTCCCGTCTCGGAATCGAAGCAGCACAAAATCCCATTGCTGGAATGGGCGAAAAGATAGGTATCATCCAACACCAGATAAAGCAGCTTGTCACGTTTGGCGTCCATCGTCGCCGAACCCCACCACATCCGTGTCAGCCCGACACGTCCCAGACTGGTATTAGTCGGGAGCAACGGTGTCAGCGGATGACTTTGGGCAGTGGCTTCTTGCGCGCCGAGGCAAAACAGCAGTGCTACCACGATTCCAAACTGAAACACCCGCATGACTGCTTCTCCTTCACTGACCGGCATTGCCAGCCAATTCTTTCGCATTCTGAGGATTCCCAAAGCTGCTCGCGAGCTGGGTTTCCTTCTGGTTCATTCGGACGCGAGAGCATCCATTCTGAGACTGGCTCGACCGTCCAGTCATCATCGTCAATGACGTTGTAATCCCCGCCCAAGCCTACCATCCACAGCCGATCGTGCATGAGACCAATTGGCAGATCCGCACAGAAAGGCGTATGGGCCGCGGAAAACGAGGTTTAAGTCTCCAGCATTCCCTAACACTTCGAATTTACCCAGTTGCCGAACTCGAAGAAAGAGGCAAATTCACAATCGAACCGTTGACCTCGGAGAAGAATCTGCTTGAATCGACGCTATGAACGGCGATAGAATCATTCAACACGATCAGATTTTGGCCGATGACAGATTGCTCGATAGCATTCCTTCAGGACTGATTTCCGAAAACGGTTTCGCGTCGAGCGAAAACGAGACGTATTCAACCGGCGCTTTAAATGGCGCACGGTTTAGAATGAGACGTTTGATCGCGGGATAAGTATTGAAAAAGACACATTCGCGGCCGCGAAAAGTCAATGACTTCCAGCCGGTCGCAGGGGCAAATGCAATGTCAGACACGATTGCAAATAAGAGCATCGTGAGCAACGACTTCAAGCCGGGACGTGTGACTGCCGCTCAACATGCGACAATCCTGATGTTCGTCGCGGGTTGGTTAACGTGCGCGCCTCAGTTGGTGCTTGCCGATCTGGTGAAACTCAAAGGTGGTGGGGAATTGCGGGGCGTCTTTCTCGATCCTATTCGGTCCGGCAAAGCTCCCAACGCGCCAATTCGCATGACAACACTCACCGGCGGCGTCGTGACTGTCGATTCCGCTGATGTGGAACTCGTGGCCAAGCGGAGCCGGCAAATCGAGGAATATGAATGGAAAGCCCGTCTGGCTCCTGCCACGGCGGCCGGTCACTGGGAGTTGCAGGATTGGTGCCGCCAAAATAGCTTGAAAAGAGAGCGAGAAATCCAACTCGCGGCGGTGATCGTATTAGATCCGAATCACGGTGACGCGCACCGATTGCTGGGGCATGTTAAAGAAAACGGCAAATGGATGACCCGCGACGAAGCGATGGCCCTTAAGGGCTACGTGAAGTACAAAGGCAAATACCTGTTTCCGCAGGAAGTTGAATTGCTGGAAACATCCGCCGCCCAGCGCCAATCCGCGGGCAGCTGGAACAAGAAATTGCACGTTATCCGTGAAGCGCTGCATGGTGGATCTTTGGAGCGGCGGCTTGAGGCTCTCAAAGAATTAGAGGAATTATCTGACTCCGACGCAGTTGGGCCGCTGATCAACTTGTTCCGAAATGAGCCGGTCGACGAGGTGCGGCTGGTCTTTGTCAAGACACTGGGCCGGCTGGGTGGAGGAGTTGCCGTTCAAGCCCTTGTTTTACAGTCACTTTTCGATTCCTGCCCTTCGGTGCGTCTGGCGGCAATGGAATCGATTCCGCGAAAAGAACGTGGACAAGCGATTCCAATCTATCTCAAAGGGTTGAAAGACGAACTCAATGAAGTCGTAGTACGGTCCGCTGTCGGGTTGGGCTTTTTTGGCGATGCAGACGTGGTTCCCGCGCTGATTGAAGCACTTGTCACCGTTCACTCCTATACGGTTAAAGTCCAGGAGACCGGATATCTGGCCCAAGGGAGTTACCCCGCGGAATTGTCGACTCCGGTCGTGGTGAATCGACCCGTTGATATCCCGTTGTCGATTCCCGGACTTCCCGGTGCCTATTCATCAGCGAATCCTGGATCGCTCTACAATCCCGGAAATCTGGGAGTGACGACACAGCAGGTGGTTCAAATGCCGCCGCAAGTGACTCGCGAACGCATTCAAGTCACCACGCATCCACATCAAAACGTCGAAGTTCTGGCCGCACTCAGAAAACTCACGAAGGAAGACTTCGGATACGATCAAAGGACCTGGCGAATCTGGTGGATTTCACGTTCAGGGAAGTAGTGAAAAAGCAGCCTGTCTGTGAGCGCTTTGCTGAATTTCTCATTGGTTTAACTTGGCGTCGATCGGGCAACCGAGGCCGAAATGACGAACAGGACACATAAGTCACATCGGACTTATGTGTCCCGTTCACACGTGTTTCATTTCGGCCAACTTTTGAACGCGACAAATCCATCATCCTCGCGAAATCGCAGTAGTTTTTGGTCTCGGAACCGGAGACACAGTAACTGTCGGATCCAACGATCGGGAGGCGGGGCTGTGCAGGCAAGAATTCGGGATTGACACCAAATTGACGTCTTCCGGATTTTGTTTCGACAAAACTCAGGCATCGACGACCCCGGCAGGGGTCACAGAAATTAGCCGGGGGTCGA
>JAQGHT010000063.1 GCA_028291565.1 Planctomycetaceae bacterium
TGCAGTAGCTTCAACCCACTGGCGGTGATTTCATACGGTACAATCGATTCGTCACAGGCACTACCGCGATGCTTGGAAATATGCAGCGCACGGCCCATCTTGCCGGCTTCCCGAGTCTTCCCCATCAAGATGATCGTGTTGGCATTCGCCAGAACGTCTCCGCTTTGGATCGGACGTTCCAACATGTCGTCCAGCATTTGTTCATGCGTCGTGTACAGCAGCAGACAGCCAATGTCCTGGTGCCGGTAATTGTGCTGCAGGACGATTGATTCGTTCGCACGGTAGTTGACGCGGAACAGGTCCCGGGCAACCCAATCGCATTCTTTGTGCAGGATCTGATGATAGACATATTCAAACAGATGGAATTGAAATGAATCGCACTCTTTTTCCGTCGGTTCGACTCCGTCAATGATCACGCGCCGCGCGCCGTGCACAAAATTGGCGTAGAAGAAGTAGATGGCGGAATCCAACTTCCGCGCCAACTCCACTTTCCATTCTCGCCAACCGTCAACATCCAGTTCATTCCGAGTCACCCGTCGTCCGCTTTGTTGAAAGATATGCAGGTAGTCCCGGCGGCTCAGTGACCGATCCCAGAGATGACTTAATTCCAGAGGAGTATCAGGATTCTGCTCGGTAGGAGTCCAATCAAACAGACGTTGGGCATAGTCCCGATGGTTCTGCGAATCACCTCGGGTGGTCAGGTCGAACAGGATCCCCGTTTCGCCCTCTTGCCGTTTGCCCTGATAGTTCCACTGCAGACCGAGTTGCGTTTTGCCAATCCCCGTGGCTCCGCACACCACCGTCAGGGTCCCCGGAATCAAACCTCCACCCAGCATTTCGTCAAGTTCCGGAATCCCTGTTTGCAGACGGTGCATTATCAATCCTGTTGGTGATCGGCGTTCGGTCAAAGACCGGCCAAGAAGTAGAGAATCGTTGGAGTCCCGCCTCCAGGCGGACACGGTTAGCTCCGTCGAGGCCTAACTGCGTCCGCCTGGGGGCGGGACTTTAACGGTTTGAATTTATGAGTCGCTTATGCGTCGAAGAGTTTGCCTGGATGGCAAACTCTTCGACTGCGAGTCTCGGAGAGACCCGCCTACATTGAACTATGCCAATACACCTTTGACCACGCTGCCGTGGACATCTGTCAGACGATAATCGCGACCCTGGAACCGATACGTCAGTTTCGTGTGATCGAAGCCCAGCAGATGCAAGATCGTGGCCTGCAGGTCGTGAACGTGAACTTTGTCTTTGGCGACAGAGAATCCCAGCTCGTCAGATTCCCCATACGAAAAACCGCCCTTCACGCCACCGCCCGCCATCCACATGGAATAGCAATCGGGATAGTGGTCCCGGCCCAGCAAACTGCCACCGGCGGTCCGACCTTCGCGGAATGGCGTCCGGCCGAATTCGCCGCCACAAATGATGAGAGTCTCATCCAGCATCCCGCGCTGCTTCAGATCTTTGATCAACGCCGTAATCGGCTTGTCCATCGTCGCACATTTGTTCGTCAGGCCGCCGCGAATGTCTTCGCCCGCACCTGTTCCATGGAAGTCCCAGCCCCAGTCAAACAATTGCACGAATCGCACGCCTTGTTCGACCAACCGTCGGGCAAGCAGACAATTGTTGCCAAAACTGGCGGCACCGGGTACAGCGCCGTAGGCTTCCAAAGTCTCTTTCGATTCCTTCGTGATATCCATCACTTCGGGAACTGACATCTGCATGCGGAACGCGAGTTCGTACTGCGCGATCCGGGTCAAAGTCTCGGGATGCCCGAGTTCCTGCTCCTGCAGCTGATTCAGATCGCGAAGTGCATCCAGGCTTTCTCGGCGCAGCGAACGATCCATGCCCGGTGGGTCGGACGCGTACAAGACCGGATCGCCCTTCGAGCGGCATTGAACTCCCTGGTACACCGACGGAATGAAACCGGCACCGTACGAGTTCTTTCCGCCGTTCGGTTGGACGCCGCTGGAAATCAACACGACGAAGCCCGGCAGGTTCTCGTTCTCGCTGCCCAGCCCATACGTCACCCACGATCCCATAGATGGCCTGCCGGACCGGGCGGATCCGGTATACAGCAACAGCTCGGCTGGCGCGTGGTTGAATTGTTCAGTGAACATTGACTTGATCACACACATTTCGTCGGCGACCGTGTGCATGTTGGGAATGGCATCTGACAGCCACACGCCCCCCTTACCTTGCTGCGTGAACTTGCGTGGAGTTCCCAGCAATTTCGGTACGCCCGATGTAAATGCAAAGCGTTTGCCCTTCAAGAACTGGTCCGGACAGGCTTGGCCGTCGCGTTTGACCAGTTCGGGCTTATAGTCATACAAATCCAGATGCGGCGGTGAGCCTGTCAGGTGCAGATAGATCACCCGTTTGGCCTTCGCGGCGAAGGGAGGCAACTTGGGGCTGAGTGGATTGATCACCCCCGGAGCCGCATCCGCATTCCCGCCAGCGAGCAGCGAGGACAATGCGACGGCACCAACCCCCAACTGGCAATCATTCAAGAACTGCCGGCGAGTTTTCAGCTGATAGTGTTCGAGTTGCGGATCCATTTGATTGATGACCTGCTAAAAAAGCGCGAGTTGCCAGCGACATTTTGAAAACCGGACGATCATTGCCGCTGACAAGGACATGATCAGGATTCAGATTTTGGATAAACCTATTGGATTTAGAAGTATTATCACGGGATTTGAGATCTCAGGTTTGAAATCTCAAATCCCTGTTTTCAATTCACTTTCGGGCCAACGCACGATTCATTATCTCTTCATCAATGTCTCATCCAGATTGAACAAAACATTTCCCACCACCGTCCAGGCGGCGAGTTCGCTGACGTTCATTCCTTCCGGGACGGCTCCCAATGGCTCAGTGGCCATTCGTTTGGATTCTTCGATGTTCTTTTGGAACCGCACCAGAGATTTCTCATACAGGCTGACCACCCGCTGGAGCTCTTCTGGATGTGGTGGTCGAGTCAGACACAATCGGAATCCATAAGCAGCACGCTCGGCCGTTGTCGATCCGCCTTGCGACACCATCCGCCGAGCCAACGCCTGGGCGGCTTCGATGTAGACGGGATCGTTGAGTGTGACCAATGCCTGCAATGGCGTGTTCGTCCGAATTCGGCGGACAGTACAAACTTCACGGTTGGGAGCGTCAAACGCCGCCATGGAAGGATAAGGATTTGAACGCCGCCAAGTCGTGTAAATCCCTCGACGGTACTTGTCCGAACCGGCACTGGTTTGCCAGTCGATCCCAGCTCCAAAAGCGGCGCTCAGACCGATCGAAGGTTGCGGCGGCTTGACCGGCGGGCCATACAACTTCGGACTGAGTAATCCGGCGGCATACAAGGCCTGATCTCGCACGTTCTCCGCGGACAGACGAAAACGCGGGCCTCGGGCCAGCAATCGATTATCGGGATCGAGCTGCATCAATTCCGGTGTGACTCGAGACGATTGCCGGTACGCGGCGGACATCACGAGCGTTTTCAGAAACGCCTTCATATCCCACTTCTGCCGGTGCAGTTCAGTCGCCAGCCAATCCAACAGTTCCGGGTGGAATGGCTGATCGCCTTGTGAGCCGAATTCCTCGCTGGTGGCGACAATCCCAATCCCAAACACCTGCTCCCAATAACGATTGGCAATGACGCGCGGCGTCAGGGGATTATTCTCGTCAACTAGCCATTTCGCGAGACTCAACCGATTGACAGGCACGCCCGCCGGAATTGGTGGGAATGCTGCAGGCGTTCCTTCATGGACCTCTTGGCCCAGATCTTGGAAGTTGCCACGATGCTGCAGTTTGGTCACGCGATGTTGCGCCGCAGGCAATTCCTGCATGACGGGAACGGTATCCGCTTTGAGTTCAGCAAGTTGCTTTTGAACGTCGGCAAGCTGCTTGCGGGTCGCTTCTAATTCTGGTGCCAAGCCCAGGAAGTGTTGAGCGATGGAATCTTGCTGAGCCGGTGTTCGAGCTGCAACCGCGACTCGCAGGGCGTCGATCACGGCAGCAGGAGTGCGAGCCCAATCGGACACGCGAGTTTCCTCTGTGGCAGACAGCCGGAAATGCCCCAACGTATGATTCGCAAAACTGGCTCCATGTTCCAGCGTGACACTCAGTTTGGTCCCGGCGGCGATTTGTACCGGCGACTTAGTGATCAGCGTGAGAGCATGGGATTGCCCAGTGGCGCCCCCAACCGCCCAACCTTTCGTCTTCGGATCCTTATTGTTGAGCAAATTGTCTGGCGTGAATCCCGCCTGTGAATAATCGGCAAATGCCGCAGCAAATTCGACATCTCGCACGCCGCTCAAGGCCAACTCGGCCGAGGGACTCGGAGCAGCGGTTATCGGCTTCTCCCAGATCGGCTCACGCTTTTCATTGAGCACGATCACTTTGATATTCACCAGGCGTTCGCCAGCCCCATCGGTGCGATTCCAGATCACCAAACGGTCGAGACGTTGCTCCGTCTTCAGATCGACTTCCCACCAAGGATCATCCGAAATCATCGAATGGGTCGTCGATTTGGCCTCGTAGTAGTGGCCGTTCGTATTACCGTCATTGGCCCGCTTGGCTTCGCCTTCATAGTCGGTCGAACTTTGCTTTGCTTCACCCTTTGGAGCAATGTTTTCGGAACCTTGGAAGGCTTGCACCTCGGCCAATGAAAGAATCTTCCCTTTTCCCGGCATCTCGACGCGGATGAAGCGTCCTTTCAATGAAGCACTGTCGGGGGGAATGACGGTCGCGGTGAGTTTCGTCAGAATAAAGTTTCCGCCGGAATGACCGGGACCTTTACCGGGGAGCATGTCGTCGGCCAAGGCATCCAATCGCAGCGCACGGATCGTCCCAGCTTCCAACGGCAATTCGACCATATAAGTGTCATTCGCAGCAGTCGTCGGGACACGCACGCTGCCGTCTTCGGCGATCTGAGTTGCGGCCGCAGCCTGAGTCTTGACGCTGGCCGGCTTCAATCCGCGCCACTTCAGTTCCAGTGGAAACTCGGCTTCCCATTTCGCCTGAGCCGCCTTGAGCTCCGCGGTGGGCGTCTTCAAGACAGTCTGCAGTTGGGCCAGTTGCTGTTCCCATTGCGATTTCTGCTGCCGTTGTTCGTCCGACAGCAATTGATGCAATGGTGACTCGTCACCTCGATCGGCATCGGCAGTGTTATTGAGGATCGCGAAGAATTTGAAGTATTCTTCCTGAGTGATCGGGTCATATTTATGGCTATGGCATTGGGCGCAGGCAATGGTCGTTCCCATCCAGACAGCCATCGTTGTATTGACGCGATCCACAACTGCGACGTTGCGGAACTCTTCGTCGTTCGTGCCCCCTTCGTTATTGGTCAGCGTATTGCGATGAAAGGCGGTCGCAATGAGTTGCTCGTCGGTGGGTTTGGGCAATAGATCGCCCGCGATCTGCTCGATCGTGAATTGATCAAACGGCTTATTGGCATTCAGCGACTTGATGACATAGTCACGAAACAGCCAGATTTTGCGTGCGGG
>JAQGHT010000222.1 GCA_028291565.1 Planctomycetaceae bacterium
TCCTTGTCTTTATTAGCGTTAATTAGCGCAGATTAGCGTTCCAGCTTCCCTTATTTTCCAGGGTTACGAGTGATATCGAGTGAAAGCACATTCGTAATGGAATCGATTTGCTGGCTCTGAAGTTGCACGTCTACCGGCCTGAACGACCAACCAAAACTCAGCCCAGGGCACCGCGACCAACGGGAGCGTCGCCCTGGGTTTGCGAATTAGCGTAGCCGATTCCATGGAGCGTGGCCGGTTTGGCGAGCGGCATCAATGGTGATGATGCTCGCCGTACAGCATGTGCTTCTTGTCGGCACGTGCATACACGTATGCAATCAGGTCGAGTATCTCCTCTTTCGTCAATTTGTTCAGGAGTCCCTGCGGCATGATCGAGGTCGTCGATTTACGACGTTCTTCAATCTCCGACTTCAGCAACACAGCGGGCTCGCCTTTCGACAGTGGGTCGACCAGGACTTTGACTTCCGTCGGCGATTCCGAAACGATCATGCCCGTGACAACCTTCCCGGAATCAAGCACAAATACATGCGACTGAAACTTCTCAGCGATTTCCTTGGAAGGTTCCAGGATCGAACGCAGGAGTTCTTCCGTGGTGTGCTTCTTGGGTTCGATCTTCGTCAAGTCGGGCCCCAGTTCGCGTCCCTCGTTGTTGAGCTTATGGCAACCCACGCAGCTCGCGACCTTGAACAGATTTTTACCGACTTCAAATGAACGACCGGCCGGAAGTGTTTTGATGTCGGCCAGCAGGTCGTCGAATTTCCATTCCGTGTTGCGGCCAATTGACTTCAGCAACTCATCGCTCAACGGCAGCGGATGGGCCGCGAGGTACGACTCCGGATTCAGTTGATACTCTTCCAGATTCTCGACGACGTACAACGCTCCGTACATTCTTCGCCAGTGTCCGGGGTAAGTACAGACATAGGGATAAACGCCTGGTTTTTGTGGTACTTCATAACTCAGCGTCTGTTTTTGCCCGGGCTCCAACAAGCGGCTGGAAAGCAGAACCTTGTCGGACTTGGGGACATAGTGCCGGTCTTTCGCATCCGCATCGCGGGCCGTCGCTTCGGCGAGCAGACCAATCTCTTCCAGCGAACCGGGCCGCACGATCGCGAAATTGTGCGGCATGTTATCGGTATTCGTAAAACGGAACTCGACCGGCTTTCCGGCCTGCACGATGATGGTCTCTTTGTCATAGATCATCCGCTCAACGACGGTGCCGATGGCAATCACGCGCACATCGAGGTTCTCCAGGCGCTCGGCAATTCCCTTCGCCTGATCGGCGGGCAGCTTAGCCGATAAAGACCTGGCCAGAGCGACGGCTTCGACAGCTGGACCAGCCGTGCGAAACCGCGCCGGAATACCGCTGAGAAAGCCGACGAGGTTGTCCGCCAGGCCGGGCACTTCCTTCGGCGCCCAATGCTGCTCGGGAATCGTTCGCAAGACGCTGATCGCCGCGGCGCGGTGGCGATCGGCTTTCACGAGCGCAGCGAGATCGAGGAATTTTTCCGCGTCATGCCCCGGAATCGCGGCGAGCGAGCGGATCGCGACATCGTGGAGCGATTCTCCGCCGCCGCTGACAGTGAGGTGACTGGCGGCAATCTTCTGCTTCTGCAAATCGGGGCCTGACCAGGCGACCTCGAGTCCGTCGCCGCCACCGTTGTCGAAGTAGGTCACGATAATCGGGTGTGCGCCAGCCAGCAAATCGACAGCGGCACTTTGTTCGGTCATGCCTTGCAGGCGATCATTATTAATCAGCAGTTTGTTGTCGACGTAGACTCGCGAGCCGTCATCTGACGCGATGTAAAAGGTATATTTGCCCGATTTCGGAATCTGGATCATGCCGGTAAAACGCAGTGCGAATGCATCGGGCTCTTTCCGCTGCGGCACGTTCATGACGATCTCTGGAACAATACCACTGGCTTGTGGCTTGAGCTTGGCGAGCGTCTCAACGGCAACATTCGGCGGGTTGGGATGAAAGTAATCGACTTGAATACCGCTTTGCAGCAGCGTACCGCCCGCGGCTTCCACCTTGAGATTCGGTGGCAACTCGAACATGAGCGAGCGGACGGCGCTGTACAGTCCGCCGCGCAGCTTGCTATCCGAGATTGAGGGGATGGCCGCAAGCAGATCGCGCAGACTTTCCTTGCTTCTGGACGCGGCAAAGAACGCGGCATCGCCGGAGCCCTCGGCCGTAATCCAGGCGACATATCCCAGTTGGCGAATCGGGGCAGCTATCGATTTAGACGCCAGGTTTTCGATCCGGCTGTGCGCCTTTTTCAGTTCGGCGATCGGTTGTTCGGCGAGCAATTGCCCCAGCCCACCGACGGTATCGGCCTGCCCGCTCGCATCACGTTCTTCGATCAGCGTGAAGAGGACTGGCAACGCACTCGCCTTTCGCAGTCCCGCCAGGCCATTCAGCGATTCGCGGAGCGCCGTGACCGACGCATTGGGGCGTGCGAGAATTGCTTCGTAGACGGCTTCGGTTCGCGGAAGTTTCAACAAGTCTTCGACACTGGCATTCCTGAGCGCGTATGATTGGGCCGCTTTGGACAATGGCTTTCCAGCGGCTACGGCGTCCTGCACGAGTTTATCGACGTTAATCTTGCCGCGCGCGAAATTCAGGACAGTTTCGAGCTCCGGATCAGTCGGTCGTGCTGCGACCTCGAACAGGATTTCCGCAGCGGCAGATCCTTCATAGGCGACGGCTGACTTGACCGCTTCAGCTCGCACGAGGGCCGAGCTATCGCGAGCGGCGGCGGTCAGAGTCGGCTCCCAATCGGAAACTCTCGGCCCCCAGTGACCGAGCGTGCGAATAGCCGCGGCACGGACCCGAGGCTCGGCGGCGGTAAAGACCTGCTTCAGCAATTCCAGATTTGGCACGCGATGCTCTTCGAACACCCACAGGCATTCCAGCAGGGCCTGTGCGTCATCCGGCTTCGCGGGATTCAATGCTTGTGCCCATTTGGCGACGGCGGCCGTCACAACGTTGGTCTCGCGACCGCTGAGTTCCAGCCGGGCGCGGTAACGGTTGCTGTTCTCTTTCGCAAAAAAGGCCTGGCACACTTCTGGGATTGGCTTCTCTTTCAGCTTCAGCGGCTTCAACACGGGTCGGTCTTTCGCGGTCACACGATAGATCCGGCCGTGATTGTGGTCGCGATTCGGATCTCGCATATTATGCTGCATATGGCCGATGATTGCATTGCTCCAGTCCGACACATACAGCGCGCCGTCGCCACCAATCTCCACGTCGGTCGGACGGAAATTCGGATCGCTTGACACCAGGATCGGTTCGATTTCGGTCGCCGTGATTTCAGCGCCGTTGTATTTCACTTCGTGCTGCAACACACCCAGGAATCCGATGCAATTGCAGATCAGGAAGTTCCCTTGATTCTTGTCTGGGAACTGGCTGCTGGAGAGAATGCCGGTCGCGGCAACCGGCCGGACGCGCATCTTGAACCAGGGCTTGTTTCCAACTCCCTTGCCGATGTTGACATACGATCCGCTGCCGCCTGTACCATCGTTGGCGAATTGATAACCCCATTGATCGATGACGTCACCATGCGGATTCGGGCCGATGGGGAAATGGAATTCCATTTCAAACGTCCGCGGATTAAAGCGATGCACGCCGCTGTCACCCGAGCGGACCGTGTGTGTCGGAGTTTCCATCGTGGCAACGTTGAAGATGCCGCGCGACCAATAGAGCCACCCGTCCGGTCCGATCAGCAAGGCGTTGGCCGAGTGATGCGAGTCGGCACTGCACACACCCTGCAGCATGCGAATCTTGACGTCGGCCTTGTCATCGCCATCGGTGTCTTTCAGGAACCAGATCTCGGGCAACGCCGCGACCAGCATGCCGCCGCCCCAGAATTCAAAGCCCGTCACACTATTGAGTCCGTCCGCAAACGTGACGCAGCGATCCGCCACGCCATCGCCGTCGTCATCGGGGAGGCAGACAATCTTGTCCCGGCGCGGTTCGGTGGGATTCCAGTGTGGATATGACGGCCAGACGGAAACAAACAGGCGGCCATTGGTATCGACCGCCATCTGTACGGGGTTTACGATCTCGGGAAACATCTCTTCTGACGCGAAGAGGTTCACCTGCATCCCTTCGGCGATCTTCATTTTGCCGATCGCTTCTTTGCCGCCCAGATACAGATGCTTGCCCCCCGGAAGCGTGCCGGGAATATTCGTTTTGACTTCGAGTTCGCGCGGCAGGTTCCCGTCCGAAACGGTCAGATCGCCGCCGCGAGCGAACGCCCAGATTCGTTTGTCCCGATTAGCAGTCTTAACGTCAAAAATCTCCATTTCACGCATCATAACGTCGGCGTTGGATTGCCCGAACCAGGCGAGTTTGGAGCGCCCACCGAACACGTTGTAACCGTCGACGACGCGGTAGCGGCTGAACCAGTGGTAGTTTTTGTCGAGCACCACCTGCCGCAGTCGTTCCAGCTCTTTTTCGTCTTTCTCGATTTTTGTGACGCCAAACAGTTCGTTCACAATGACATTGGCCACTGCGCGATCGCCATGATCGAGCAGATGAATGCCATTCATCGTGAGCGGTTTGTCGGCTGCGGCGTACAACTTTTGTGTTGGAGTGAATAGGTCGACAAACAGGACACCCTTGGCCTTGCACACTTCCTGCATGGCCTGCGTATAAATTATTAGCTTTGCATTGTTCGCCAAACCGTCGGGCAGATTCGGGGACTTCAGATTTTCGTGTGCGATTGGTGAGAAAAACACCAGCCGGGGAGGCTCGACATCGTCGTACTTTTGCTTCAGCATCCCGTCGATTGTTTCGCCGAGATCCTTGCGGAAGCCTTCCAGTGCCGGGGCTCCGCGGAGGGCTTCGTTGTAGCCGAAAAAGCAAAAGATCACATTCGCCTTTGTCTTGGCCAGCCATTGATCCGGGCTGCCGAAGTTCTCTTCGCGCTGGCGAAGTTTCAGCTCGTCACCCGAATAGCCGAGGTTCCGAAAGGTAATATCCAGATCGGGAAAGAGCGAGTGGATGTATGTTTCCAACCACGCCGAGTGCTGCATGCGATCGGCCAGTGTGTTGCCGATGTAGGAAATCCGATCTCCCTTTCGAAGTTGCAACAGCGGCTCGGCCGCCAGCCCCGTACTCTGCGAAAGAATCAGCAGAGTCAACAGCAGGGCAGTCGCACAAACGGTTTGTCTACGCATTGTGAGGGATCTTTCTGACTTCGGGCGCGAGTTTCAGCTGAGTTTCCTGGTGCACATACAAGACTCGACTTGAATTTATAACCGATTTCGCCCAAATGAAACATTGTGCGGCTTCGAATCAGAACGCACCCTGGTACGCAGAGGCGAACGGACGAGTAGGTCCCGATCGCCAAGCGGGACTCTCGGCGTAAGCCGAGCCGCGACCAGCAGGCGTCGAGAAGTCAAAGACTGCGTCGCGGATCCAGAACGGGAGTCGAAACGTTGGACGTTCGCTACGATGGGGATTTGTAATACGCGACGATATTTCATAGCTGCCAAATAACCTGATTACTCTGAAGGCGATGTCTATCCGCGACTCGCAGTCGAAGGCGTTTGCCGTTCAGGCAAACTCTTCGACGTACCAGTTGTTTGGGCAGGTTTTAAGCTGATAATTGGGCCAGTTGGCGTGATGCCGGTTTACTTCTTTAGATCGGCACTCGTTTGTTGATGCTGAGCCCACGCGGTTTCTTGCAAAGTCTTCGCAACATCCACCGGGATCGCCTCAGGCACGGCAAGGCCAACTGGACTTCGATCGGTAATCGCGCTGTAGATCATGCATGAGTAAAGATACGAGCCCCACAAACCCGGATGAGCGCGATCCTTCGCAAACAGGCTTTCCAGACGTTCGGTCGATGGCTTGTCGCCGAAGTAGCGGATATAGGCGTAGCTGGCATCGACAATCGGAACGCCCAGTTCTTTTCCCATCGCAAAGTGCAGGCCATGTTGCCGCTCAAAACCTTTGGGATAATCGCTCAAAATCGACGCCGTACCGAATAGAACCGTCTTCGAACCGTGCGTTTTAATGAGTCCATGAAACTGCCGAGCGTAAGGTTGAAACGCCGGTTCCTGGACGTGATAGATGTCTTGCAGCACGACGTAATCCCACGCACCGCTGGCAATCATCGCCCGAGCCGTCCCTTCGCCTGTTCCCGCATCCCAGTGCGATTTCAACGATGCTCCCCCTTTGATGCAGCCGCCGACCTTGATGGGCCGCCCCCCTTTGTCCGACGCGGCCAGCTTCTCCAGCAACTGGCTGTTGACGATCGTTGGACATTGGCTGTTGCCGATCAGCAAGGCGCGGATTGGTTTCGGCGGCTCGTCGGCCCAGGCTGTGCTTATCGCCATGCAGGCAAAGATTAACGCGAGCGCCCAGCGGTTCAAATTCAAGTTCATCATGAGCATCCTTGGTGTGGTACGGTTTCACTCTCGCGGTTTCGCCAGTGAGTCCTCGACGACATCTTTCAGGCGGCCGCAGCGCCAACTGTCATTTTTCACCCCGACCCCAGGTAGGGTGTGACCGAAGTTTATCGATGTCAATAGACCGGTGATAGCGCACCCTGTTCGGAGGTATTTCGCAGAACAGTCCTTCCTGCCAGTGTGGCTTAGGATCCCACATCTCCGGCTCGCCACTCCGCCGGAATGCGGGTAGACTTGGAAGTGGCTGTTGACGCTGAATCTTCATCTATCTGCTCGGCGGCACCTTTTGAAGTTGCGCTATTTTGGGGCCATTGCCCTCAGTCCCGTCAGATGTAACGATGAAAAACAAGTGTCGTCGAGCGTGATGACGCGGAATTTTGCAATTTGATCATGAGGTTTTTCCGACTTAGTGTTGGGTATTGAGA
>JAQGHT010000547.1 GCA_028291565.1 Planctomycetaceae bacterium
GCTTTTCACCGCTCCGAATGCACTGCTTAACGACCGAGTACGGTCGCAAAGCAGTGGCACATCACCGGAAGACGCAAAGTTAAACCGCTATAGTTGGTAATTGTGGAGCACGTTTTATTCCAGACCGAGCGCAGTCGAAAATGACATGCCATCCATGCAGTCAAGTATACGAAATGTATCACAACGGAGACATCTCCTGTATACAAATCGAAATGCTCACGACTGACTCAGTTGAAAGTGAATGAGGGGCATTTTGGGCAAACTGCGAGGTGATTGTCAATAGACCCAATGCTTCCGATTAGGAAAATTTCTCCGATGTTCTCAGAATTGGAACCTGAGCAGCCGTTTTCGTGTCTCGAAAAGAGTATATGACGCTTTGTCTTGGTTGTTCATCGATTCAAGAATCACTGTTCAGCAGCGTGTTTTACAGCGAGGCCCTGGGAACGAATAAAATAGATTCAGGCGACAATCATCGCGATTTACCTTGCATTATTACTGTGAGCCGAAGCCGAGAGAGTTCTGGCGAGAGTCCGAAAGCGACTGAATTTCCTCGGTTTATACGACGAAAGGTGCAAGTCGGCTTTTCAAAAACCGATACACGGAAGGCGACACTAGTCGAGCAGCGGGTACATGATGCAATAAGCGGCCGAATTCAAGACGGGGCGGCGCTACTATGTGCGCGTCGTACGTGTCACGAATGGCCTACGTGCTTCCGCGGCCTATTTCAGCGGCTTCAATTCAAAGGTCGCCGTCAGATTGACGGCATACTTGACTTTGCTGGCGGTCGCTCCGACGGCCTCGGGAAGATCAGTACTGCCACTATGCTGGCGTGCCGCTTGTTGCAATAGGCTAAACTGAGATGAGCCATAGCCGCGCATGCTATAGTCTTCGTATTCCATAGACGGACCGTCTGAGCTTTCGATCGAACGCACCGCTCCCAATTGACAACCTGCGGCTTTGGCGAATCGACTGGCTCTCGCCTGTGCCTTTTGAAAGGCTTCAGCCATCGCCTTCTCGTGCTCAGCCTCAGTAATGTGACTGACAAACAGAAAATCCGGTTGACCTTGCGTTTCCTGGTCATTCTGACCAAATCGATTCTGCCCGCTGGCTTGTAGTTCTTCGAGCATTTCTTCTTGTTCAGGAGTCAGTTTTTCAGTTTCGGCCTTGCCCGCCAGATCGGCGGCGCGAATCTTTTCCTGCAACGGATGAACTGCCAGCAACAGCGTTTCGGCATCCTTGACAGTCAGCTTCCATTCGGCAGAGAGTGAGGCGGTCACTT
Source organism: Planctomycetaceae bacterium (assembly GCA_028291565.1). Classification (GTDB taxonomy): domain Bacteria; phylum Planctomycetota; class Planctomycetia; order Planctomycetales; family Planctomycetaceae; genus JAKFVC01. Next base: position 1,280 of record JAQGHT010000547.1, read on the forward strand.
CCACGGGTGCAACTGGTTTCGATTTCGCGGCACCTTTGGCGCCTCGTTTCATTTGTTGAGCCAGCATCATTTCCATCGCATTGCGACGGTTCGGATCCTGTACGGCAATGCGGGAGGCATCGATTTTGATCGACTCCTTTTCGGCTCCCATTGTCGCGAGTTGCAGCCGCGCGGCATCGCTACGTGCCTTCAAGGCTGTCAACGCTTCTTTTAAGGTTGCTCCTTTGCTGGTCAATTGGACTTGCATGCGCAAGATTTCGGGAATGCGTTCCAACTGGACCATTCCAGTTCCTGAAACAACTCCCGAGCCCGCAGCGTCTCGATGCGTCAATGGCTGTGCGACGACAGGCCGTGCAATTCCGACGACCAGGATCACGATAAACCACGCACGGTTAAGAATCAGACGTTTGATTGCGGGGATCAGTATTGAAAAAGACTCATTCGTGGCCGCGAACTGGATAAACAGTCGAATGGGATAAAACTTCATGTTGCCGCTCCTGGTGCTGACACTTCGTGTCGATGACATTGTCCTAGAACGAACGGCTATCATAAATTACGGATGTAACAGCCGCTTTTACCTGACGAAGAATCTTCAATTATTGATTCAACCGTTCAGCGCCGAATTCAGTACGCATCGATTTTCGGAGCGATAAGATCTCTGGACCGGTCATGATCCGAATCGTCCAATAGAATTCGGGCATTTGTTGCTCGCCATAGTACTTGTTCTTGATCAGCAGTTCGAAAATGTCCTTGAGCGTTCCGATCTCCGCAACGTCATCCAGATGGGCGACAGCCCGGTAGACCAGCCGCATCCACTGAACATTGTCTCGGCGATGCTGTCGCCAGTATTCCAGCAATGGCGGCAACCCTTCAGGATGATCCAGCAACACCAGCACATACCCCGCCAGCGCTGCGTCCTGGGGGCTGTTGGATTTTAACAACGGCAGAAGTTGCTCGACGGTGACACCGCTGGGCGGTTCCGGTGTGATAGGAACGCCTTTCGTCCTGGATTCGGCGGGAATCGGGATATTCCCCTGCGAAATGTCGAATTGTCCATTCTGTAGCGCAGGGAGATGCTGGCGTCCGAAAACCAGGAACTCCAGTGCCCGAGTTCGTACAGCAGGGACATCCGATTCTAATTGTGCAAGTGCCAATGGCCGGGATTCGGAACTGGGCATTGTCGTCAACATAATCTGCAACGCATCTGCTCGAAATGCAGACTCTGCTTCGCCATCTTTCAACAGCAACTGGGCATTCTCGGTCGCAATGGCGGCATCCAGGGGTACGAGAATCGCCAAAGCGATCAGGCGTTGCCAAGCAGTTCCGACCTTTGATCGGGTTATGGCGGCGGCGATCGCGCGCGCCTTCTTTTTCGCCGCCGCCTGCTGGATGTTGTAGGAATACTGGTGGAGATAGTATTGGAACATAGCGTCGCGCACACCGTCTGCCGTTGTCGCATCCATTCTGGCATCGCCGGCCAAAGCCCACAGCAGGCTTTCAGTTTGCGGGGACCGCAATGTTCCCAGTGAATAGATCAAATAGCGCAGTTCTTCCAGCGTCGGTGTTCGCTTCAGGATCTCGTCAAAAAGTCGCTGACGGTCCACTGCCAGAGCCCAGGGCAGGGCGGATGCGACTCGGCTAGTCAATCCGGGATCACTGGCGAGCACCTGTTCTAGAACAGGAAGTGCCAGCTGATCTTGTCCCAAGGCGATCAATGCCAACGCGCCGGAGACTCGCTCCTCCGCTCGCTGCTGAGTTAAGAGTGGTTTCAAGACCTCGACCAGTGCAAACCACTTCTTATCGAAAGACTTACCCTCTCGAATTTTCAATAAAGCTTGTTCAACTTCGTCCACCTGTTTTTCAGGCGCAGAACTCTTTTCAATGGTGATTTCCGTCACTGTCGACGTGGAGTCACCGTCACGTCGCGCTGGCGTGACACCCGAAGGAGCTGCGGCTTTCGGTTCAATAACAGGGTCCGCCTGAACGTCATTCGGATCTCGTTTCGCCGGTCCGTCATCCGGCTTGGCCTTCTCTGGCAGCGTAGAATTCGGTTGTTTGGAATTCGGAGTTCCCGGATCCGAATTTGATTTCGTGGCTGCCGCAGGCTTCGTATCGGGCTGTTTCATGGGTTTGACGACTCGGATGGCGCGTGGCGTTGAGGGCGCCAAGATCTGCATCAATCCACCTAATAAACCCGTCGGTTGAGGTTGAGGCTGAGGATCGAGTATCACTCGCGTCGTATTTCGGGGGTGAGTTGGTTCACTGTCGTCGCTGACGGAAATCATTGTGATTCGTTGTCGATTTAAGACGCTGAATACGCCATTGGCCGCGGCAATCCGAACTTCCGTATCGGCATCCTGCAGTCCCGCGCGCAATTCCTGGTCGATCGTATTCGGCACCAATTGACTGAGTGCCTCAATTGCCGCTGAACGAACCTTGGGATTCGCATGAGACAAAAAGGTTTTGATTTGCGGGATCGTTTGAGCCTGTTGACTCCGAGCTTGCGACAGCGCCTTAACCACTTCCGGTGCCAGCTCTGGATGCACTTTTGCAACTTCAACCAGTGGCGCCACGGCTGCAGCCAGGTCCGCTTTGGTCAGGACATTGATCGCCCGGCTGACGACAAAGCCATCCGAGTCTTTGAGCAAGTCGATGATCTTGACGTAGGTGTCCGCGTTCGTTGCATTCGCAGTGTTGCCTCGATTTGATTTTTCCGCGGACTTTCCCAGGGCCTCAATGGCTTCCGCTCGTACGCGCCAGCTTTCATGAACCAGCAGTTTCTTTAACGCTTCGACGGCAAGCTTTTCGCCGCTCAATTCCCCCAACACGCGAATTGCGTGGACGACCAGATCAGAGTCCTTTTCCGCGAGCACATAGACGACGATCTTGGACACCAGGGCAGTCGAGGGCTCTTCAGCCAGTTGCTTCAATACCGCCGCTCGAACATTGGGTTCGGGATCGGACAGGATGTTGACCAATGCACTGTTGACACTCGCGGCACCAACAGTTCGCAAGGCCCGCAAGCTCAATTCGCGAACCAGCGGCGACGGATCGCTGAACAGTTCGAGCAACAGTGGCTCTTCCGCTGACGTCGCATGGCGGGTCAACTCATCGGTGGCCTGCTGGCGAATATTCGCATCCGTCGCCGCCAGACGATCGATGCCTCCTGGCCAGGTGATAACCAGGGCATCGGTGGCCACCAGGCGGTAACGCAAAGCCGTCAATTGTTGCCGCGCCTCATCCGTCGCAGCCGTTTTGATTCGTGCCGCGACTTCAGGCAGAAGTCGCTTTCCGAATCGCGCCAACCGTTCACGAATGGCGCTTGCTTCCGGAAGGTCCGCCTGAACCAGACGATCGAGCATTGTGCTTGTCTCGGCAATTTCGTTCGCCGATAGCGGGCGATCGGGCTCAACGGGCTTTCGCTTCGCTGTGGCGGCCCAGTCGGTCAGAGTCTTTAACCGCGTTTCGGTTAAAGTCTCTGCTCTCCAAGGATCCAATTCAGCGATCGGAGCCTGCCATTCGCGCAGCAATTCCAGCGCAACCAGACGCGTTGACAGAGTCCCTTCTGTGAACGCGGCGACAACTGGTACCGCCGCGGAATCGGGATACGGCAGCAGTCGTCGAATCGCGGCCTCTCGAACAGTCGCCTCACGATTCCGAAACATGCCAATGAGTTTAAAAACAGTCTTCGAATCGGGCTCTCCTGTTGTGGCCAGTTCCGTGTCCGGAACCGCACCCGCCGCTTCGAAATGCTCCTTCAGCCACTCGGTCAACTTATCGGCAGTCAAAACACCATCGTGCGAAGCGACAAGCTTGCCGGCCGGCGTGAGAATTCGGAACGCGGGAATCGCGGAAATGGCGAGTTTTCCGGCATCCGCCTCGGATTTGTCGACATCGATCGCAACGAGGTTCCAACGCTGCAATTCACGCTGAACTTGGGGCAGCACGAGTTCCTTCGCCATGATGCGGCAAAACGGACAAGCCGCGCCTTCGCCTCGGGCCAGGATCGGGCGGCGATCTCGTTGGGCCTGGGCCAAAACCTTCGCCAGACTGTCCGACCAGGGCAATGAGGCGACTTTACCCGGTTTTTTGCCAGTTGTTTCAGGGCGCGCATCGACCTTCGCAGCCGCGTCCGGTTCGGCAGCAGCAGGCAAATCATTCGCTCGCGTTGTCGAACTGAGAAGCGCGAGGGTCGTACAGAAATAGACACTCGAACGAATCCAAGCAAACATTCCAAGTCGAATGTGACGCACGGGACGGTCATCTTGAGTGTTCATGTGAGATCCAAGTTTGAATGAAACGTGCGTGGCTATGAATGAGTCGTTTTTGCGTCCCACCCAGGCAACGCCGTGGGGATCTTTGTCGCTTATCTCGCCTGAGATTGGGGCCGTTCGCTCAGTTTCTGGTTTGACGCACAAGGTTTAACAACCTTGGCTGCGTGGAAACCAGCAACTTTAAACTCGCACGGCTTTGCCATTCAGATGAGCACGTTTTGAGTTAACGCACTCTGAGAAGCAGACAAACTACCGAGAAACCAGTGGGCTTACACCCACCGCTCGCCAAGTTCTTTGTTGGCCTGTCAGTTTCCGCAAACTTCAACGCGCCTATTTCTGTTTCGCCTTCTCTGTTCCGTGTTTGATCTTCAGCCAATACTTCGCATAATCAAACTGCGGACTGTTCTCATGATCGTGGCACCGAACGCACTGGTCTTTGGCGGCAAACGGCGTCTTGACGGTTGGCCGCTGAACATGGGCCTGCGATGGTCCATGACAGCTTTCGCAGCCCACCGAAATCCTGGCAGGAGTCGTTCGAACAGACTGAAACCCGCCCGGTAAGCCGAATCCCGTGGTATGGCATTGCTGGCAGTAGGAATCAACGTGAGCATCGCGATGAACCAAGGTCTCCCAGGCTTTGGAATGAGATGATTCCTTCCAATGATCAGCGTCCTGCTGGTGGCATTCTCGACATTCGCCGCTGCCCGCAATTTGATATTCGGGTGGACGCTTGGCACCGAAGTCCGCAACCAGTCCCGAGTCCGACGCGGTCAAATCGCGTTCGTCCAAGTGCCTGCGAAACTCGGTCAGAATATCAGACTGATCGAGGTCGTCAGCGAAGCGTGATGTCAGTTCGATTGAATGTCCTTCCCACGGAGTTGTGTCACGCGGTGCGGGAACGGACAGTCGAACCACGAATTTGCCTTTGTTCGTCGCGGAGGCCAGCAGTACGGGCCCCACTGCCAGCGGCGCGATGCTTTGGCCGGTCGGCCCCCCCACAACCGCGTGAACCTCTGGTAACGTCGCCGCGAGTTCGCGAAGTTCGACCTCAGGGAGATACGCCAACACGATGGCCCAGTCGAACTGCCCCTTGTACTTCTCCAGTGTGGCCAAAATTGACTCACGCGGTTCATCGATCTGCCATTTTGATCCGGCGAAACGTTGGGACAGGACACCGATAAACATCAGCCTGCGCCCGTTGGCTTCAACAAACTTACATGGTTCAAAAAGCGGTTGGCCCTTCAGATCCTTCAGATTGGCGCTGATGAACGGAAATTTCAAGACTTGCTCGAGCCGGCGCAGTTCTTCCAGTCCCAGGGCGGCTTCCGGACCACCGATATTGTGGGCTTTGAGACCCATCTTTAATTCACCATTTAAGATCGCTGTGAATTTCAGCTTGTCGTATAAGGCTGTCCCACCAGGAGCGCCTCCCGCATCCACCACGATTGTGGCCTGCCGTTGACGTTCGTCCGCCACGAGTGATCCACGTCGCAACAGTCCCCCAGATTGCCCCGCGGCACAGCCGCAGGGAACCATCCAGCCTGCAGTATCCCCGCTGACGAGCACGGCCAGACCGGGTGACTCCGCATCGATTTGCGCCTGGCCAGCATCTCCGTTCGCCGGCTTTTCGGCCAACCGGAGTCTACCCAACTTCCAGAAAGTCAATCCCGCCCCCACCACCAGCAACAGCATCACGCCCGTGCCAAGCAACAGGCGGCTTGATCGATTCGAAGATACAGAAGCGAGGATCATATTTCAGAATAACAGTGCGTAGGCCAGGATATTGACGTTGACTTGAATGCAGTTCAGGATTTCGTTCCCTCCGCAGCAGCAGCAACCTTGAGCGTGGGCGGTATCATTCAGTCCGTCCTGAGAATACACGACTCCTAATCTTCCGGCCAGAGTCACTCCCTCCAGTGGTCGCGGAGTTCCATGCTTTGCTTTGAGCTCGTTGATGTCGTGAACGGTATGAAACAGGGAATGCTCCATTCCAATCGCTCGCATTGCATTTTGTGGAAAGACGGTGGACATCTCACGCCGAAACGCGCGATCCCATTCCGGAGATGAACATCCCGCCGAGGCCAGTAACAGCCCGCCCCGCTCGACGAATTGTCGCAAATTGGTGCGTTCCTGGGCGGTCAGTTCGAATGTTCCTTCGCCAGTCATGATCACCAGCGGATGTCCGAACACTTCATCGGAGCTGAGTTTGACCGCATGAAACCGCCGGCTCGTGGAGATCGCCGATTCCTTCTCCGCGCTGACCAGGAAATGGTCCGAGAAGCATTGACTGCTCTTGACGCCCGCATAGACCAGATTCGCGACCTGGACCACGCTTTCGGCTTCGCCCCCGACTTGCTTTGGTTCCGGGACCGTTCCGGAATCTTTACCTTCCGTTTTCTTGCTGCCCTGTGCTGCAATGGGCTTGGTCATCGGGCCCTGTCTGGCGCTTTGGGCTTTCGCAGGCGCCGCATCATTTTGTGCGATAACTCGAACGGTCGCCGTGAACAGAAACACGAACACCGCAAGGCATAGCCCTGATGTGAACCGTCGCAACGGATGTCCCTGAAGTGAGTTCATGATCGCAATCCTGAAGTCTTGTTCCTGATCAAATCAGCCGCCGCTCGGAAGAGTGGCAGGTATAAGGGGAAAAGGCAGAATGACAATTGGCAGAATGATACAGACAATTGCTGAGGATCAAGATAGTCGTCGTTTCCGGATCCCATTATTCTGCCCCATATCATTCTGCCTGTTACGTCTCATCATCCTGCGCCCCAATGATCCTGCCAAACCTTCAATTAAAAGATCCCACATTGAAATCTGGTCGTCCGGTTCGAACTAGATGCAGTCACAGGCCACTTATGAACAGCCTCACGAGTCCGCCGGTTCTCGAATTTCATTCATTTCCGAGTTCATCCGCGAGTCGCTGAAAGTAACGGCCGGTTTGTCTGCGATATCTTAATGGAATTGCGGCTTCACTGCCTGACGTGGCTTTAAATCGAGTCTCACTGGGATGAGCGGCTGCTTCATCAGCATCATTCTTTCGACTGGTGCCGCGGCCATTGCGGCCGGCGAGATTGTTTTTGGAACTCGATCCCCCTTCACCCGCCGCGTCCGCCCCGAGCATAGCTGGCGCATTGCCGTACAAGCCGACATTGTCAGTGGTACTGCGTCGTGCGCTATAGCCCCCGTTGCCTCCGGAACCCATCGCCTGGCCGGGCCCGTCGTTCATACTCATCCCGCTGGCCTGCATCAATTCTTCCAGTGATTGCTGCATCGCATCACCCAAACTCGGCCGAAAATTCTTGCAGGCTCCTCCCGCGCTTTGTCCCATCTGCTTGTTTTTCTCGATGAATTTTTCCAGGATGTCCGCCGCGAGCTTCGCCTGCTCGTGAGCTTTCGTCCCGCCGAACTCGGCCAGAGCAGCTTCTGCTTCAGTCATTGCAGTATCCGCACCGCTGACTCGAACCGCCTGAGCAAACTCCAACGCCGCCGCACGCAAAGGATTCAGGTCGTCGCGTTCAGGCAATTTCGAAGCATGTTCTTCAATATCGTTCAACAGTTGTTCGAGATCGTCGCGAATCTGGTGCTGTTCGGTTTCCAGGTCGCGCATGCGAACCTTTAACGCGGGATCATCTTTCTTGTCACTGCCTTTCAGCGAGACCAACCGATCAGCCAAGTCGCGCTGTCGTCGGTAGAGTTGCACGAATCGCGATTCATCCTGCTTGAGTGCCAGGGCCTGGGCCAGCATCTCCAGTGGTTCCATCACCTGCTTTTCGAGTTCATTCCGTTCGCCGTTCAGTTGCTCCAGCATTTTTCCCAGAGCTTTTTCGATTTCTTCGTTGGTGGCTGCGGGGTTCTGCGCCAGCGATTCAGCCTGTTTGGTCAATTCCTGCAAGGCTTTGACCTGGCGTTCGAGTTCCTGATGCAGAGCTTTTTCCAAGGCGAAATTCTGTTTTTCATTCTGCAGTTTGTTGAGTGACTCGACTTCGTCCTGCATTTTGCTCGCCAGCTTTTTCAGGGCCTCGTGCAACTCGGCTTGAGCCTTTTCATTGTCCGGTTCCGCCTGGGCCTTTTTCTTCAATTCTTCGATTTCCGCAGCGAGTCCTTCCATCCGTCGCCGGATCTGCTGGTATTTCGCCAACATCGATTCCACTCCTTGCCGCTGAATGAGAGCGCGATCGAATTCTTCTTGTGAAATGATCCGGATCACAACAACTGTACTTTCGGCTCCCTTCCCGGTTCCGCCGTTCAGGTTGGTCAGCGGATCGTTGTCTTCGACGCGGGCGAATAACTTGATTTCATCACCTGGCTCGAGACCATATTCCGCAAGCTTGAGAGCAATTGTCTGGTAAGTCTGCCGCGGCGCGACGCTGGCAACCGGCAAGGGCATGGCCAGCGCGCGAGAATCGTTCAAACTGCGATAGAGCTCCAACCGGGCGATCCCATAATCGTCTTCCGCAGCGATAACGGCAGTTACAATGGCAGTCGGAGTCGCAAAAGAGACAGCGCGCGGTTCGATCAACCGGACGAACGGCCGCTCGTCGACAATTTGCGTCACCGCCGCCGAATAGGAGTCGGTCGAACCTTGCCCATCTTCATCTGTAACGCGAACTTCGATCTTGCCCGAACCTGTGATCTGAAAAACCCCTTGGACAGAATCGCTCCCCGGAGCAATCGGTTTCAGCACCAACTCGGTCCGTTTCTCCTGTACGACATAAGCCAAGGTTCCACCGGAGAGATTGCGGTTGCTGCGCGCAATAATACTTATAGAAGTGCCTGGCAACCCGGAAATGCCGCTTTCGGGAAGCGGGCCTTCGGTCGTGGGAAGGCGAGTATAAGCCGGCGGAGTCAGCCGGAACGTGACAGCCTCAATCTGGGGAACCGTAATGACTTCAACGGCATAATGCGGACTGCGAACTCCTTTGGAACGGACAAAATACGAAAATGGAGCCGTGACATTCGCGACTGTCGCCCGCCATTTCGATTCAGATTCAGGAAACAGTGTCAGGACTTCGTCCTGCAAATCGCCCGAATCGGAAATCGCAGTCTCAGCAGCGTGGGAATTCGTCTCATTGGACGGCTTGTCCAGTTTTCGCGGTTGGAGCACCAGTTCCACACCATCAACAGGCGTCCCGTTGACGGTCACGTGAATCTCGAGACCGGTGCCATAAACGACCTGGGCGTCGCCAGGCTGCACCTCGAACTGAGTGTTCGAAAAGGGTGGATTGTCGCCAAAGGGATCCGAAAATCGCTGCCATTCCGTGGCGGCAAGGCGTGGCAGGAGTATGGAGATTCCTAACCCCGCGAAAAGCATCAACAGCAGCGAACCACCAGACCTATTTACTGGCCTGGTGGGGACAACCTGTTTACCAGAAACCTTCCCGGCGAGTTGCGTCGCCTGCCGGACGGCCAGACTTGCCAGGCCATTTGTCAATTCCAGATTGGATGAATGAGACGTCGAAACACCCGCCAATGACAATTCGACACCCGACAGGATCTGGCCACAACTGCCAGCCGCCTGATCGAGCTGGCGCGCCAACGCGTGAAATGCGCTCTTAGACAGCGCGCGTCGAATCGCGTTTCCCAGCAAGCCAACAGCGACCACGATAGCGGAAACCAGAAAACCAACTCGCAAATAGGGCGGCAACTCCAGCATCAAGTCCAGCCAGACCCCGATACCGAGCCACAACAGAGCGCCTGCAAAGCCCCACAGTATCCCCGCAGTTCCATCAATGGCGAAGAGTCGGCGCCGCAGGCGATTGAGGATCGCTGAAAGTGGTTGATTCTGCATGGTCAATTTCCCATAAGGGGAAGAAATGTGGGATTTTTCTGGCTTGAGCCGTTTAACCTTGCTTCTTCCGGTTTGTGATCGGAGTATCGTGCCACTGCTTGCCGTTGTACTCAACGGAAGCAGTGCAAACGCAAGCTTGAGATCGCACTGCTTGAGGATTGAGTACAATCCCAAAGCAATGGCACCCTACGCCGTTAACCCTTTTGCAACGTCAGCGGAAAAGGACGTTTTAGCCACAGATTCACACAGATGAAACACAGATTTTCTTACAAGATCTCGGTGAAGTAGGATGGACATTCTTGTCCGTCACACGCTCCGTCCCGTTTACCAACTTCCGATGCAGAA
>JAQGHT010000263.1 GCA_028291565.1 Planctomycetaceae bacterium
GCACGGGACATTCTTCGTTCGGTGGAAACGAATAGACTTCAATGCGAGTCTCTTCCTTTCGAGAAACGACTCGCTCTTCGGGCATCCCCCAATGCTGCATATACAGGCCAAGTATCAGGGTCCGTCTGATATCAAACGTAAATTGAGCATTGGAATCGTAATTGTCCATTATTAGGTCCTGGACGTTTTTTTAAAAGCGAAAGACAGGCAACTGTGTCTTGAAGGGAGTCGGCAGGTTTTCTCTAATCAGCGACACTTAGCTCTCAACCGGCAAGCCGTGAAGCTCGTCGAGTGTTATTCCGAAGAGTTCAAGCGATTCTCCTTGATTCGTGATTTTTGCAGACCATTCTCCGTCACCAGATTGCAATTCGAAATCACGGATCTCATCGAATTCGCTGGCAAACGTCCAGAGTCGTTGAACCGCTTCATTGGCATCAGTCCGATCCCGATTCCGAAATGCGAGCAAACGCGCCAGTGGCAATAAAGCGTCGTTGAGTCCCGCTTCCGCAGCCTTTCGATAGTAATCGATCGAAAGGTCAGTATTGGAAGTTACGCCACCAAGTCCGTCTCGCAAAAAGCGAGCGTAGTTAAACATGGCGAAATGATCTCCGAGATCAGCCGCACGCTGATACCAGCCGGCTGCTTCAACGAGATTCACTTTAACCCCCTCGCCACGTTCCAGTGCGAATCCAAACAACCGACCTGCCGCTGCATGGTTATTCTTAGCGGCACGTTGAAACCACTTCGCCGCGGCAGCCTCATCGGAGTTGCCATATTTCTCAAGGATTCCGAGGGCATACTGCGCCTGGCTTGAATTCGATTTGGCGAGAGCCTTCAGTTCACTCTGAAGTTGCCTCAGTCCAATTTCACCATCCTCGTTTTCATTCTGCCAGGCTTCGATATACCAATGCGATGCGGAAGGCAAGTCACCTTGTTTTCGATACAGATTTCCAAGAAACAACATCGCGTCAGTGTTGCCAAGTGTTGCGGCTTTCTTCCACCATTCTTTGGCCGAAGAAAAGGAAACCGGACGCCCCTCTCCCTTCCAGTCCATCAGGCCCAATCGAAACATCGCATCCGTATCTCCTTGCTCAGTCGACCGCTGGTACCACTGATAGGCGAGCATCAGATCCTGTTTCACTCCTTTTCCCGTGGCATACAGTGCAGCGAGATTGAATTGCGAGGCACTGTGTCCCGCTTGTGCCGCTCGTTCATAATATGCTGCGGCGCGAGCTGGGTCCTCTGGGCACCCGTCACCTTGAGATTGCATTACCCCAAGCAAATAACAAGCGCGCGGGTCATCCGTCTCTGCCAAGTCATCCAGGATCTTCCGCGCGCGGTCGAATTGACTCGATTTATAGAAATCAAGACCATCCTGATATGATGCCATCAGAAGTCGCCTTTTTATTTGCTTGTAGATCCACCGTCTATGACGCAAAGTTTGATCTGCTTGTCGAAAAATCGTCATTTATCCTTCTCAATTGTCCAAGGCAACCCCAGCGCAATCCGTCTTGCCGTTGCGCCCATCTCTAAATCGGCGATTTCAAGTACGGTTGGATCAATTTCCAGAATTGTCTCTAACCGGACAAGCTGCATTTTGGTCATGGAGTAATCTCCGTTATCGCAGTGGAACTGCCACAGGCTTCCACCGTCTTCATTGTCTTGATGGCTTACTTCGACGATAGGCAACTCACCAGATGTGGCATAACATGATGTCACTACCATTGTGTCGACAGGAATGTTGAAGGATTTCATGTATTTGGACTGTCAAATTCTTCGAATTGATCACGGTCTAAATTGGGATGCCGCTGATCATAGATTAGCGGAGTATCAAAACCCACGGTCACGAGTGATCCACCTTCGCAAATTCAATGCTCTTCAGCCTTATCGTCCATATTTCTTAAGATCCGGTCGTTTCGCCTTGAGCAAATACTTCTCCCATTTGCCCTTCGGATATAACACAATAGAAAGGTCGTCGGGATCATCATCATGAAAACCCGTAGTCGTAATTCCCAACCGGGTAAATATCAGGAAGCCCAAGTGTTCGAGCGGTTCCGGGTCGAGCGCGAGGAAGGTCGGATTGGGATCGGGCTGTTCGTTCGGAGTCCAGAGGGGTTTACCAATTAAAAACAGTTCCAGCTCTCCTGGTGCCAACCCGATGTGATTGACAACACCGTCAGGCGTATATCCGACGTTGATTTCAAATAGGGGACCCCAGTTGTCATTGTTCTGACTTGCAAGAGATGGCATTCCCAGCAGCTCTAGAACTTTGACGCGGGGCATCCCGAATTCAACTGGTGTGGCACCGGCAAAGGGAGAAATGTTAAACGTAAGTGTCATTTCTGCTTGGTTTCCTGCTGTTATCCGACGGCGGTAATCGTGTTAATTGCTTGGGGAATAAAAAGATGGCCGTGCAAACGATAATTCTATTTCGACATTCCTTGCGTTGATAACCACTCCACAGCTGTGCCCAGTCCTACCTGAATCATTCCGTCATAGTGCTCCCCTGTGTCCTCAGGTTGAAAAGTCACATGATTGTTGAACGTTTTTAACTGGCTGACAAATTCCTCGATTTGTTTCATGGGGACAACACTGTCGTCGCGGGCATGGAACAGGAACACGGGACACTTCAGTTGGGCAAGATGACTTAAGGGAGATGAACGTTGAGAGAAACCATAAATTCCGGGCATTGACCCGTTGTTGTCGACAGATTGAATCGTTCCGTCTGCATTCACGTTGGTTTCAGGTGCAAAGGCGATGCAACCGGCGACGCGTGGATCATGCTCAGCAAATAATAAT
>JAQGHT010000283.1 GCA_028291565.1 Planctomycetaceae bacterium
CCAACGCTCGCCATGACTTCATCGAACAAACCGGATTCGAATTGTCCGCAAAGCTTGCCCTATTGGTCAAGTCGCGATCTATAATTGTCAGGTCCGGTCTAATCGATAGATTTGTTAAATCCGTAATGGCAGTCACAATCGCACTTGAACTATCCAATAGCGAGTTTCGTCATTTCCGGAATCGATCTTAAGGAGACGTGTGGCCGCCTTGCAGAAGCGTGGTGGGGCATCCCGCGCCCACATCAGACTGTATTGATTTTTTTGACATGACAGCGCAGGATTTCTAGGCTTGTGGTAGTTTGGATAAAACACGGCGAGTTTATGAGGATGCAGGCGATCGGTGAATAGTGTTGAAATGTCGGGCTGAATTGCGGTGCTGAGTCTGACAAGATTCAGGCCGGGCGCAGATCAGAATCTGCGATTTCCAGTGAGTGCTGAGCAGAGCTGAATTCTCAGGACTTCCACTGCAGAAAAAGTCGGATTCAGATGTTGGTTTTCGGGCTTCCGAGTTGGGCATCGAGGTATTAGGCATGAATCCTGTGTTACGACATGTACTGGCCGGGCTGCTCATCGTCTGTTGCATCGGCTTTGCTCCGACGATTGTTTGGTCACAGGATGCGGCGGCCGAAAAAGCAGCGGCGGAAGGCGACGAGACAACCTCAACAAAGTCTCCCCTGGTAGTTGAGCCCAAAACCCCAGAAGATTTGTTTGACGCGGTCTTGCTGATGGTCGACATTTCTCGGAATGCCGTTGCCAAACGGTATTTGAAGAAGTTTCTAACGGACGAACCGACAGATGAATTGCTGCTCAAACTGCGTGAGAAATATGGGCCGGCCGCATTTCTGAGATTGGCCAACATCAAAGAGCTGCAACCCGAATCGCAAACTTTACTCGTACGAAATAACGCGGCCTTTACTAAGTACGCCAACGATCCATCACGTCTGGATCAATTTCTCAAGGACCTCGTTTCGGGAACACCGGAACAGCAGACGCTGGCCCGCCATCAAATGGAGACGTCGGGCGTGACCGTTGTTCCGGCGCTGATCAGTGCTCTAGGAGATTCCAAGTACGCGAAGTCACAGACGACATTTGTTGAAATGCTGGTTCGGATCGGGCAGCCTGCCGTTGCTCCGCTGCAAGCCGCTTTGCTGTCCCCGGATCTCAATACCCGTCAAGCAGTCATCTTGGCGCTGGGACTGATCGCGAGTCCGGATTCAATCCCTTACCTGCTGCGGTTTGCGGGACAACCAAATCCGACTGAAGAGTCAGAAATGGCGAAAAAGGCCATCGCCCGGATACTTAGAAATGACTCACTGGTGCGTGTTCAATTGCAGGGCGTCGCAAATCGCCTGCTGGAAATCGCACGAGAGTATTTTCTGGATCGTCATGACTGGGAAATCGGTAAAGATGGACTCGTGAGCACCTGGGTGTGGCAGCAGACAATCAACACGGTCCAGGAGCGGCGTTTGAAGTCCGATGCAGCGGGACGTCAGGAAGGGTTATTTTTCGCACAGGCCGCGCTGGAAGTCGCGCCGGATCGCCAAGATGTCCAAACAACCTATTTGAATCTGCTATTTGCCGAAGAAGTTGCCATCGGGGGGCCGTCTAAGCCCTTGAAATCGGGACCGGGTTCCACACAGGACCTCGCGGCGTCTCTCGGCGCTGACGCTGTCGTGCGGGCTCTTTCCGAAGCTCTGGAGTTGCACAAGTCAGACTCCGCGCTCGTCGCGTTGCGAGTCCTCGGCAAAATCGGCACGGTTCAACAAGTGAAAGTGGTGTCTGGGAAACAGTCCGTTCTGCAACGTGCTTTGAATTACCCCAGCCGCCGAGTTCAGTTTGCGGCGGCTCAGGCGATTGTCGCACTCGACCCGACTTCAAAATACCCGGGTGCGGACCGAGTCATCGCGATCCTGGGACGGGCGTTGACGCAAGCTGAAGCGACGGAAAAGCTCGCGATGGTACTCGATTCCGTTGCCGAGCGTGGTCAAACACTGTCCGGATTTCTCAATGAGATGGGCTATTCCCCAACGCATCGCCAGACAGGTCGTGACGGGTTTCAAACGGCGGCGACCGCTCAAGAACTGGATCTGATTCTGCTGGATGCTAACATCCAGCGCTGGGCACTTTCAGAAACACTGGCGAATTTGAAACACGATCCACGAACGATGGACGTTCCCATTGTGATTTATGGCGAGACCGCGACCGAACGTGACGTCAGGATCTATCTAAAACAGTATTCCAATGTCGCGTTCATCCAAATGCCAGCCAATTCTGATGACTTAAGGCGGCAAATCAGCGGTATTCTGGCTCTGCAACCCGAAGCGCCGCTGACCGCCGAAGAGCGCTCCACCAAAGCGATCAAGGCGGCCGAAATGCTCTCCTTCTTGAGCTCTGGACAGCGTCAAAAACTGTACAATTTCACGTCGATTGAAAATCCTCTGATCACGTCCACCGAGAATTCACAACTCGCGGCCCTGCTGTTGCCGGTCATCAATACATTGCCGTCGATCGGTGCTCAAAGCAGAATCGCCGAAATCGCCGCAGACCCTGAACGGCCGAACGAAGTCCGGATTACTGCCGCGCGAGAGCTGACGTCCCATATCCGGCAGTTCGGGTTGTTGATTCCCGACCAGAGGATTGCCCTATTGCGAGCCGGCTGGGAACAGGCGACAGACAAGAGAGTCTATTCGGAACTGTCTGCCGTGATGGGCATTTTGAAGCCAAACGCGACATTGGTCGGACAACGATTGAAGAAAGTGCCTTCAACAGTTGCGCCCGCACCCGCACCGGAGGCTGTTAAACCAGAAGCAGTGAAAGAATAGCCAGGATCCGGAGTCAATCAAAAGCTGGTCGTCAAGCCGCGAACATGCTTGAAGATATCGGAATTCTTTCGAAAGACCGGCTTGGACAACGCGATCAGCGTGTCCGGAGATTTGTCTCGGGGTACGAGGCGTATGCCTCGTCCCTGCCAGAGGATTCGCAAATCCGTTTCCGTCCAGTTTTCGCGGCCTTCAGCAACTGAAGGGTCGCCAATATTGGCCATTTCGATCGTATAGAACTTGAATAGCACGACCGAATGAGAAACTCCGGGAATCCATCCCCAGTCCTGCTGATAGGCCGATGCGGGCCTGAAATCCTTAGGCAAACCGACCGTCAGAATCACCGGGCCGTATTCGGCCCGAGTGCGCAATTCGTCGATTGTCGTCCCGGAAAACACTTCAACGTCCCACGGCGTTCCCACTGTCTTGAGTTTCAAGCCGCGATAGAGCCCCTGCCAGTGTGTCCCTTCCTTGCGAGTCAGGCAGAGTTCGGCCATTTCCTGTTCGGTTGCTGGAATGTTGTAGCAGCGAAGTAGCGTCGCCGCGCTGGCCGGACTGCAGGATGCATTGGTACTTTGCAGACAAACGCCGTTTTCCCAAAGATCATCACAGTGGGGAACTTCGCCTCGCAGCGGATGGACTAGTGAGTATCCAGCGACCATCAGCATGGATCCGACCAGGATCGCCCTGCGGCAAAATTGTCCCGGTAAACGGTGCCAGGCCAGGCCGCCCAGTACGGCCACTGCCGGAGCCAGCCAGTTGCCAATCACGATCAGATTCGAATAAGGAAGAAAAGTGGCGACGGTGTGTGAGTTCCACATATCCCGGATGTACAATACCAGTAGCAGAACCAAGGCTGTGGTCAACAGATTGACGAGTTGTTGGGAAGCTGATCTGCCGCAGTGATAGGCAATGCCAAAAGCAACTGCCGAAACCGTCAACGAAACGGCCAAGCCGAGATAGATATCGAACATCTTCAGCCTCCGCACGGGTCTCAAATCCTGGAACGGATCAAATGACAGATGAGTTGTGCTGTGAGCGACTGCTGACCAACCGAAGTGAATACAGCATTTGATTCTGCGCTATTCGAGCAATGTGAACAAGTCCGATTTTGAATAATTCATAAAGAGACAGGGCGTTGCCTTGACACGCAATTTCAAATATAGGCGACAAGTCCGAAAAGGAAACCTCGCAGGTGCAATGGGGCGTAATCTTGCCTTGAATCGGTTTGGAACTTTGAACCTGATCCGTCCGTCGAACGACACAAGGCGAGGTTTTTCGGGTGACGATTCACAAACGTGAGTTTCTTGGGAAGATTTCCTTTTTCGGCTGACGGTGCTTGCCGAGAAGCAACGGAATGTTGTATCTGCCTACTCAGCAGTGCGTTACGCCAACGAAGAAATATTTTACGGCAATGGCGGTGGTGGTCGAAACGGTCTTGACAGACCACTCTGCGAAACTAGTATTATTGGTTTTATCAATTCCATCGAGAAACTTAGCCGATTCAGGATTCGTAGCGCCATTGCTGTGCGCAAATCTGGTACAGTTATTTTATGATGGTCGGAAAAGCTGACCCGAGTTGAAACGTGGTCGTATGATACCGACCTCAGCAAGAATTCTCCGGATACTTCCGCTCAGTGCTTGATAAGCCGACTCGATTTCCGATCCAAAGGCAAAAAGATCTCCGATCTCAGAACGTGTCCAGGACGAAACTGCGATAAACAAGAAACCGCGAAATATGACACACTACACATCCCCGTCAAGTTGGGCCACGTGGATTCGAACCGTGTCGGGACGACGTGAATGGCTGCGACGGAAAGTGGCCAGGACCTCCGTGCACAGTCCGGAGTGTCTTGAAGAGCGCACATTGCTTTCAGCCTCGTCTTCTCTTGCATTTAATCATTGGACGATCAATGCCGATGTCGATCCGGCCAATCCGTCTGAAACGATCATTGTGGAACAAGACCCCGCCGACACCAGCAAGATTCAGGTGACGATCAATGGAACGGTGTTTGCCGAACAAACGGCGAAGCGTGTCCGTTCAATCACAGTGAACGCCGGTGCGGGCGATGACACTGTTCAAATCGCATTGCCGGCGTCCCTCAATCGGATCTCAATCGCGATTTACGGGGGCGATGGCAATGACACACTAGAAGCGGGGAGCGGTCGCACGACTCTGCACGGAGGTAAAGGCGACGACATCCTGACCGGCGGAACGAACAACGACAAACTGTATGGTGATGATGGCAGCGACATTTTGAATGGCCTGGGCGGAAATGATAGTTTGAGCGGAGGCAATGGCAGCGATACCTTACGCGGGGGCGGGGGAGTCAATAACCTCTCAGGAGGTAAAGGCAAGGACTGGTTGTATTCCAATCCGGGCGCTGACAAGGTTTCAGGGGTTTCGTCAGATCAGGTCATTTCGAATAAGACCGATCTTCAGCAATTTCAATCGGACAGCGATTTTCAAAACTGGCTGGCGCACGCCGCTGCGGAAAACATTCGCCTGAATCTCGGTGGCT
This sequence comes from Planctomycetaceae bacterium, assembly GCA_028291565.1. GTDB lineage: Bacteria > Planctomycetota > Planctomycetia > Planctomycetales > Planctomycetaceae > JAKFVC01. Next base: position 5,342 of record JAQGHT010000283.1, read on the forward strand.
TCAGTGGCGGACTGCAACTGGACTCTCGGACAACCGTCGAGGGAATGGCGCCGGCGTCAAATGCGCCCGTCGCAAGTGCTGCTGGCAGCACAGATTTTTCCACCACCAACACCCAGGTTGCCGGCGTCGGTGAACAGGATATTATTGAGACCGACGGAAATTATGTGTACACCATCAGTGGGAATGAGTTGGTGATCGTTGATGTCCGGCTTCCCGAATCGGCCAACGTCGTTTCCCGAACTCAGTTGAGTGGCTGGGGATCGGAAATGTATCTGGATGGCGATCAGCTGACGGTGATTTCGACTGTCAATGACTGGACTGGCTGGGGGCCAATCATGCCCCTGGGGGCCGCGACAACCGTAAGTGGAGCTGCCGCGCCCGCGATTACGGGCGATTTCATGATGCGCCCGATTTTCTGGCATCCGAAAACTGAGGTCGTGACTTACGACATTTCTGATCCCACGAAACCCACAGTGGAGGAAGACACAACGATCGACGGCAGCGTCAATGCTTCGCGATCGATTGATGGCCGTATTTATCTGGTTCTCAACAATTATCTGAATCTTCCACAGCCCGAATGGACATATGTGCCTGCGGCCAATCCTGACGACTATGGGACGTGGGTCGAAGAATCGATGGACCAGTACCAGGCACGTCTGGCGAGTTTTGATTTCAATTCCATCATTCCGACTTATACGACCAAGAGTTTCGATGCCTCAGGCGTGGAAACAGATACTTCGGGTAAACTGTTGCACGGGACTGATGTCTGGACACCGACCGATCCGCTGACGAACAACGACATACTGACGGTCGCCATGATCGATATTCATCACGGAGCGGCTGGAATCGATTCAACAACGTCGATTTTCGGAGTGAATGGTGATGTGTATGCTTCGACGACGGCCTTGTATGTTGCTGCTCAAGACTGGTCGAATGTGACCTGGGACGGCAGCGGCGATCAGAGTGCCAAAACCGACGTCTTCAAATTCGACTTGACACCTGACGGATCGAACTATGTCGCCAGCGGAACGGTCGACGGCACGATCATCGATCAGTTTTCAATGGATGAAAGCGGCGGCTGTTTTCACATCGCCACGACTTCCAGCATGTGGCAGAACCAGCAGTCGAATAATGTCTTCGTCGTGCAACAACAGGGTGATTCACTGACGACGGTTTCCAGCTTGACCGGACTGTCTCCCACCGAACGAATTCAATCAGCGCGGTATGTCGGTAGTCAACTCTATTTGTCGACCTTCCGCAATGTCGATCCACTGTTGTCCCTCGATCTGAGCGATCCGCTGAATCCCGTCGTCGCTGGCCAGTTGGAAGTGCCAGGGTTCTCATCCTATCTGCAAGCTTGGGGCGACCATGATCTGATCAGCATCGGCCAGGATGCGGATCCCACAACCGGCGTGGTGACGGGAATGCAATTATCGATGTTCGATATCTCTGATCCAGAGCATCCGATGCTTGTCGGGACGTACAAGATTGGTATCAAAGCTTGGGATTCGTATAGCCAGGCTCTGTGGGACCATCATGCGTTCTCGTTGTTCAATCAAGCCGGCATTTTGTCGATTCCCGTTTCACATTGGGATGATACGAATGGATATTCCTCGGATTTGGACGTGTTCCAACTCGATCCAACGACCGGATTCCAATTGCTGGGGCAAATCAACCACGGCAGCGAAGTCGAACGCAGCCTGATGCTTGGGGATAATCTGGT
>JAQGHT010000316.1 GCA_028291565.1 Planctomycetaceae bacterium
AAATCCAGATTGAGCTGCGTCACATCAACCGGCATGTGCGGTACGCTTTGGGCGCCGTCGACGAAAATCAACGCACCTTTGGCGTGTGCCTTTTCAGCGAGGAGCTGGATCGGATTGATCGTCCCCAAGACATTCGACATGCCCGTCACTGCGAGAAGCTTCGTTCGCTCGGTCAAAACAGCGTCTATCTGTTCAAGATCCAGTCGGCCATCGCTCGTTAAGGGAATGAATTTCAACTTCGCGCCGGTCGCCAGCGCTGCTTGTTGCCAGGGGACAAAGTTAGCGTGATGTTCCATGACGTTTAGCAAAACTTCGTCGCCCGGTTTCAGAAACTTCCGAGCCCAGCCGTACGCCACCGTATTTATCGAGGATGTGGTGCCTTGAGTGAAGATGATTTCTTCAGAGGACTTCGCGCCGATGAAGTCGCGGATCGCTTCACGAGCATTCTCGACTTCCGTGGTGACCAAGTCACCCAATGTGTGGATGCCACGATGTGTATTGGAGTAGTACGTACTGTAAACCTCGGTCATTTTGTCGATGACACATTGAGGCTTCTGGGCACTGGCGCCGCTGTCCAGATAGACGAGCGTTTGCCCGTTCGGCAACGGCTTGTTGAGGATCGGAAAGTCTCGCCGGACGGCGGAAACATCAAACGAAGATGAAGTCATGAGGTACGTCGTCGCGTAGCATAAGCCTCTGGCTTGTGCGTCAAATGGAGATGAGATTCGCGCCCGGGCGAGACGAGTTGTCTTGTACCACGGAGATATTCGATGCTTAAACGCCGTCCAATAGCCAGGTGAGCGGTGGGTATAAGCTCACTGGTTTTTCGATATCTATTTAGCTGGTGAGAGCTGTTGCCAGAACGCTCACGATTAAACTGCCATCTGATCGCAATCATTCAATTCGATAACGAAAAAGCGGAACCGGACAAGCCAGCGGCTTATCCTACGGTGTCGGCGATTCGTCGCGGGCATACAGCATGGTTTTCATGACTTTGAATGCCAGCAGACCGCACTTTTGACGAGATGCGGTCAGTGGAACCTGCAACAGGTCCAACATGTCTTTGGCCTGCATCTCTTTTAATTCTTCTTCGGATTTCCCTTCGATCTGTTCGCACAGGATCGAGGCGGCCGCCTGGCTGATAGCACACCCTTTACCGTCGAAATAGGCCTTGGAAACCCGTCCATCGTCGTCCAGCTTCAACTGCAACTCAATGACGTCTCCGCACAGCGGATTCTTGTCGCGGTGACTACAAGTTGCACAATCCAGATGTCCCTTATGATAGGGGCTCTCGAAGTGGTCGAGGATATGTTCCTGGTAAATGTCGTCCGTCACGCTCGTAGTTCCAGCGGCCATTTGGTCTCGAAGATTTCGATTTCAGCCGCAAAATCCAAAGCGAATCATCGCAGTGGAAATCTAAGGCGTCAGGCATTTCAAGGTTATTTGATTATTGACAACTCCAGCTGTCAAAATTCATTGTAGCGGTCAAAGCGGAAAAGTCCAACCCGTTGATGTGGACGGATTGTGGGAATAACGGAACTGCGAGTGGGATCTCACAAGTGGATTTTCATTCAACTCCTCCAAAAGACCCGAAAAATGCTTTTCTATGCAACTCTTGCGAACATAATTCTTTTTCTCCACGTCAGTTACGTTGCCTTTGTCGTTTTCGGGTTGCTCTTGATCTGGGCGGGAATTGCGTGCCATTGGACTTGGACTCGAAACCGTTGGTTTCGTGGAATTCACCTCGCGATGATCGTGATTGTCGTTGTGGAAGCGTGGATTGGCATGACTTGTCCGCTGACAACCTGGGAAAACTGGTTTCGCAAAAAGTCCGGCCAGCACCTTTACGAAGGAGACTTCATCGCCATTTGGCTGCACGACTTAATCTTCCTGCAGCTCCCTCCGTGGGCGTTTACGTGTGCCTATACACTGTTTGGATTGGCTGTGTTGGGGACGTTGTGGCTGTCTCCGCCGGGTTTCAACAGACTTGAACGTCGTGTGTGATGTTTGGGCTTGGATGTTCGCGCGACCCCGGTCAAAATGATAAATGAATCACTAGTCAACCTGACGTCCCGGCGTCTTTCGGAGGGATTTTTCATGGATTGGGCAGCGGTACTTGAAGACAAATCACTTCAAAATCTTCCTTACAAGATAGAAACCAATCGCTATGGACAAATTGTCATGAGTCCTGCCTCGAACCGCCATGGAATCTATCAAAGTCGAATCGTAGGTCACTTGCTTCGTCTCGGAGGCACAGGAGAAGTGATTACTGAATGTTCGGTCGAAACCGATGATGGTGTGAAAGTCGCGGATGTAGCATGGGCATCAGCTGAATTTATGGAACGTAACGCCGCGTTCATTGCTTATCCAGAGGCCCCGGAAGTCTGCGTAGAAATCGTCACGCCTTCAAATTCGCGTATTGAGATGCATGAAAAACGCGAACTCTATTTTCAACGCGGAGCGAACGAGGTCTGGCTTTGCGATCTCAATGGGACCATGACGTTTTACGGCTGCGACGGCGTTCTCACCCGTTCCAGTCTGTTTCCTGAATTTCCGGCACAAGTTTAGACAAATCGTGAATCCGGCTGCCTCAACATTCTCACTATTTCAAAGTCACGTCAATCGAGCCGTTGGACCATGTTCTAAAGACTTCGGAATCCCCCATGACGTCGCTACTTCTCATTTGTTTGGCGATTGTTCTGCTAGGGGCGGATCCGGTCGATCCGGGTTGGCCACAATGGCGTGGGCCGACTCATGATGGGATCTCTTTAGAAACGGACCTCATCGATTCCTTTCCCAGTTCCGGCCCGCAGGTTCTCTGGTCCAAGGAACTGGGGCAGGGCTTTTCAGGATTCGCCGTCGTTGGCGACCGAGTTTACACGCAGACGCAGTCATTGACGGAACAGACTGTCGTCTGTCTGAAGGCCGATACAGGAGCGAAGATCTGGTCCTACCGTTATGGCTGGCCGTGTGAAGCGAATGGCCTTTATCCCGGCCCCAAGTCGACGCCGACCTGGGCTGCCGGACGCGTCTATTATGCCGCTCCGGATGGCGCTGTGGGTTGTTTGGATGCGACTGACGGTTCGTTGATTTGGACCGTGAATCCGAAGCGGCAATACCACGGTCGAGGCACCGATTTCGGTTGTTCCTGTTCGCCGCTCGTCGTGGACGGAAAAGTCATTGTTCCCGTCGGTGGTGCAACTGCGAGCGTCGTTGCTCTGAACGCCGAGGATGGAACCACAGTCTGGGTCTCGGGCGATGCCGCCGCCAGCTATTGCACTCCGGTTCCGATCAGCTTTCAAGGTCAAAAACAAGTTCTGACGTTCCTGGAAAATACGCTTGGCGCATTTGACCTCGAAAGTGGCCGGCGCGTCTGGAATGCGGAATTTTCCCAGGGCTACGATGAACATGCCGCGGCTCCGTTATATCACGAGCCATTTGTACTGATTGCGTCTCCGTTTCGCAGTGGCGCCAAGCTGCTGAAGATTGAACACGTTGAGGCGAAAGCAGGAGTTGGGCAGGAACCGCAGCTGAAAAACATCTGGGACAATCCGAAGTTTTCAAATGACGTCATGTCGAGCCTGCTGCTGGATGGCTACGTTTATGGCTTTGATCTGCACGATGCGCAGTCCCGGCTAAACCGCCCCTCGCGCGGTGAATTCCGGTGTCTCGAATTTCAGACGGGCAAGATTCAATGGTCCACCGATCAAGCCGGGCAGGCCAATATCATCTCTGCGGATGGCAAGCTGCTTCTGTTCAATGACAGGGGAGAAGTGATCCTTGCCGAGGCCTCGCCGAAGCACTATCGCGAACTCGCTCGCGCCACGGTGTTTGAAGGCGAAGTCTGCTGGACTCCGCCCGCTTTGCATCGAGGCCGTCTCTATTTGAGGACTCAAACCCGCGCGGTATGCCTGTATCTGGGAAAGAAACCACTCGATGCATTGCAGCCGGTTCAATCGGTCGCTGCAATCCCACGTCCCTGGCGACTGGATATGAGTCTGCTGCTGAGCGGAGAGCGCGAGTTTCCGGCAACGACCCCC
>JAQGHT010000382.1 GCA_028291565.1 Planctomycetaceae bacterium
TTGGTTCCCGGGTTGAGCAAATAGAAACTGGCCGATTGATATCCCGATAAACGCACGGCTGCCGACAGCAGTTCGCACAGATTCTTACCCAAACTCGAATTCGCCTGCGGTTCCAGGCAGAGTTTCGAAAACACCTGGAGACTTTGGGATTGTTCGGACAGTGCGCGTTCTGATTTGGCCTGTTGACTCATCAGTAGCGCGATCGACTGGGCCAATCCAATGATGGACTCGACAGAACCCTGGGAAGTCGTCTGATCAGGCAGGTTCAAAATCAACAAGCCGACGCAACGAATTCCGTCGTCGATACGTTGCCACCAACAATACTCGCCCCGTTCCAACAGATTGGATTCAACATCCACCACCGATTCGTCCTGCAGCCGTGCGAAAGTCACCGGCCAGCCGGTCGCATCCTGAAATCTGTCGCAAAGGACTGAGTATGCGTCCTGAGTCTGTTGTGCCAGCTCAATCATAGGGACGGACCAGGGAAGAAAAGGCGGAATGAACCGGCAGGAAATAATGGTGGGCCCGGCAATAATTGCGCATTGACCAGACTGCACTGTGCACCCGAAGAGTGGTGTTGCGGAAGATTAGACACAAACGATGCAGTCTGGGCGAGGTCAGAAAATGAAAGAATTTGCTCCTCAGTGGAATTCCCAGTGACGGGCGGCGCGGGAATCGATTACGTAAAAAAAATCGAGGTTTTGAAAGAATTGGCTTGCATAACGGCTGATCCTGATCACGGCCACGAATTAATCGTTTTCAACATTTGCCCCCGCGATCCAACGCCTCATTCTTAGCCGCGCGATTTAAGCTTGAATATTCCAATTTGCCCTGATCGTGATGAGATGGACTTCATTGATTTCGGGCCTGAATTGGTGAAAGTCTGGTGCGTTTTCAGACCCTCGCTCGAAGCCTGGCGAAGTCAGCGATGAGGATGATGCTCGGCGATTTGGCAAAATCATTAAATCTTTTTCCGAGTCCTTTCAAGAATTGCGGGCTTCCGGCGAATGACTTCTTAACAGGGTTGTTCCGCAATTCGTTACCAACAGCCCCAACTGCCGTCGAACGCCGGAAAACTTGATGGACACAAAGGTTGTGTCGCACGTCTCCGCGTTCTATCGAGTTTCCCAACGATCGCCGCCTGTGCGAGGAGCTGCTAACATGCTTAAGAAAACATTGATTGGAGCGTTTACCGCTGCCGTTCTGGCCTCACTCGTACTGGGGTGGGACACCTGGAGCTATTTGAAGACGAGCGTATCTTCAGTTCGGCACGCGATTAAGCGGGAAGTGCCATTGGAATTCGAAATTCAACGCGCGAGAAACATGGTCGGACAACTCGATGGAGAAGTTCGGAAGTGCCTGCACGTGATCGCCGAGGAAGAAGTGAATGTCGAGAGCTTGAAGAAAGAACTTGACTCCCAGGTGGCCCAGCATGATCTTCAAAAGGAACAGATTCTGGTTCAGCGGAAAAGCCTCGAATTGAAGCAGGCGACTTATACATTCGGCGGAAAAATCTACACCGTTTCGGACGTGCAGCGTGATCTGGCGGATCGATTCTCCCGTTACCAGACTGTTGAAGAGACTTTAGCGAGCCGCCGGCAAGTTTTGGCTGCCCGGGATAAATCTCTGGTCGCGGCCAGGAAAAAGCTCGATGCGATGCTCGATGCCAAAGAGCGGCTGCAGGTCGATATCGAAAACCTCGAAGCCAAGATGAAGACCCTGGACGCGGCACAAGTTGCCAGTTCGATCGAGGTGGATGATTCCCAGGTTTCCCAGGCCCGTCGCCTGATCAGCGAACTGAGCAAACGAGTCGAAGTCGAACAGAAGTTGCTCGACGGTGCGGGAAATCTTTCCGGACTGATTCCAATCGAAGTCGCGTCAGAAGCTCGGCCGGACGTGACGGCACAGATTGACAGTTATTTTGGCGGAAAAACCGAAGTTGAAGGAGTCGCGAAGACTGAAGCCAAGCTGGAAGTTCTGCCAGTCTCAACTGCAAGCGATACCGGCAAATAGTAGAATCCAGTGTGGTACGACACTCCGTGTCGCCCGAGTCGCGACAGAAATGCGGTGAGTGGCGAGGTGTCTTTTCAAGCCGCACAGAGTGGATTCAATTCTCCCCCGGAACGTTCAATCAGGCTTTGACTTATACAGAATTGATGCCTAAGGGAATCTCACGGAGGACACCTCGTCAATCGCTTCGCTACTGACTCGACTTTCACGACACGGAATGTCGTGCCACAATCAAGCTGAATAGCGTCCACCAAGGGGACTGGTAATTCGAGGCTGGTCCCGAAAATGATCATTTTCTATCGCCGGTGTGTCAAAATCATGTCCTCTGCACCCACTAAGTTGACCGAAACGCCTGCCAGCCAGCTGGTTAACGGCGTGGCACGACTGTGGGTAGACGGCGTCGGAGCGTATTTGCTGTGTTTTGATCGCCAGATCCAGATTGGCGGCGCGGGAGGCGAACGGGAGACTCAAGCGGAAATATCGTTGTTGTCAAATCTGTCCCGTTATCATGCCCGGCTGATCCGAAGTGGCGAAATCTGGCTCCTCGAGCCGCTGGGACCCGTAACAGTCGAAGACCGCCCTGTCGTCAGGCAGTGTTTGTTGAACGATGGAAACCGTATTCTGCTGGGATCCAGTGTCAAACTGCGGTTTCGATTGCCATCGGCGCTGACCGGCACTGCACGGCTGGATTTCGAGAGTTCGCATCGTACAAATCCGTCGGTCGACGGCATTATTCTGCTAGCCGGTACTTGCGTATTGGGGCCAGGATTGGATTCGCACATCACTTGCCGGCCTGAATGTGATCGCGTTCTGTTGACACAACGAGCCAGCGGCTTCTGGTGTCAGGCCAACGGCGGGGTCTGGGTCGATGGAGTGACCTTTGGTACCGAAGCACCTTGCCAGGCGGGCAGAGTCTACTCGGGCCAAAACTGGCGGTTTCGCCTCGAATCTTGTGGCTAGAGCGGTTTTCATATTGAGTGTGCTTGTGAGAAAGGTCAATCTCCCGAGATTACCTGTAAAACGACCGGCAAATGCAAGGTTAGCGCGGAATTGAACTCATCATGAAATTCACCTTTGCTCCCGAATCCCGGCCTCTGGAGGGCTATACCCTCAAGCGTGGGATCGCGCGTGGTGGGTTCGGTGAAGTTTATTACGGTTTGAGCGACGCAGGAAAAGAAGTCGCAATCAAGCTGCTGCAGCAGAATATGGAAGTTGAATTGCGCGGGGTCCAGCATTGCCTGAACCTGCGCCACCCACATCTCGTCGCGATTTACGATGTGAAAACCGATGCCGACCAGGACCACTGGGTCATCATGGAATACATTGCGGGGGACACGCTGGAGCAAGTGCTGCTCAAACAGCGTGGTCCGCTGCCGTTAGACCAGATCGAACGCTGGATGCGGGGTGTGGAATCGGGGTTGGCCTATCTGCACGATCGGGGGATCGTACATCGTGATATCAAGCCTGGAAATCTGTTCTGGGATGAAGGCTCGATCAAGATTGGTGATGTCGGGCTGTCCAAGTTCATGTCTCCGAGTCGGCGCAGCGCCCACACTGAAAGTGTGGGAACTGTCTATTATATGGCTCCCGAGGTCACTTACGGGAAATATGGATACGAGGTCGACATTTACAGTTGCGGCGTGATGCTGTACGAAATGCTGACCGGCCGGCTGCCGTTCGACGGACAAAGCACGGGTGAGATCCTGATGAAGCATCTCTCGGAAACGCCCGATTTAAGCATCGTGCCAGCGCCATTTCGCAATGCGATTGATGGCGCGTTGCGAAAAGACCCGAAAACGCGGACCGGCTCAATTACCCAGCTGTTTGAGGAATTCGAATCCGCGCTTCAGGGCCGGCCGCTGCCAGTTCGTGAAACCGCGCCGCGCGTTCCAACTCCCACCGGCTTCGCATCGCCGATCGGCTCGCACGACCCCGCTGTGCCAGTTTTGCCCACTTCGCCCTCCGCACCGTCCAGACTGGCTTCGCCGGCTGGCGCCACATTCGCTGCGGTTCCGTTCCCATTTGCCAGTACGACTTTGGCCGATGCCCCTCAGCATGCGAAACAAACACCTACTGCTCCAGCGTCTATTGATGACATTCCACAAATGGACTGGTGGCTGCATCGTTCCGCGTGCGCCGTGGGCTTGCTCTGGCTTGCGTATGCGTTTTACGGATCGCCCGCACAACTTGGGGTCTCATCACTGACGTTTTGGTGGCCGATCATTTTCATCTGTTTGCGATTTGAACCGGTCCTCGGAAGCGGTTTGAGGTGGCTTTGGCACGGATTGCCGCCCGGCACGAGTCAAGCAACCTATTCGACAGCGTGGTGGACCCGGCGTCTGGCAATCCTCGGTTTTACCAGTTTGTCGGCGCTCGGACTGTTTTCAGTTGCATTTCGAGCGCCGGGAGAAGGAGCGTTCTTTTCGCTTTTCGCAGTCACCTACCTGGCCTTCCAGTTTCTACGGCCCTCAACTCGCGAACGCCTCGGCAATTCTTTCGACGATCGCGGCACTGCCAGTTCCGTCAGATGGGAAATTCGAGATTATGCGGACTGGATCGTCGATCGCCTGCACTCGTGGGATCGGACGTTTTTTGGGTTCTGGATCCAGCGCATCGGATTCTATTTCTGGGCGCAAATCATGCTGATTTGTGTCGCCGCGGGTTTGAATCAAGGGCCGCATGATGTCCAGATGGGTGCGATTATCACGGCACTTTTCAGTCCGTTAATGATTCTCGGCTGGATGTTCATTCGCCGTGACAAGATCCCGTTTTCTCATTATTTGTTTGCGGGATCACGGGAACCGGCAGCCCAGGTCACAGCTAGTCATGATCCAAGAATCGTGCCTGTTGCCAGGTCTATTAGCGAACCGACGCAGCCCACAAGCGTGCCGCCCCCGATTCCACAGAAATTGAAACCGCGGAGTTCGGGCCTCTCGTGTACGCCGCTGACGATTCGAAAGATCAGCGGCCGACAGCGACTCGCCGATCTTTCGGTTTCCATGTGTTGGGCGGTAATCTTGACGCTGTTGTTCGCCGTGGGGACTGGATTCTTGTCTCCGCTGTTTGGTCTGCCTGGTAGTCTGCAGCCTGACCCCGCGAAGTTGGGGCTGTTCACGATTACAACCTTGTTGGCCACCTGGGCCTTGCTGGTGAGCGGCAAACTGCTGGAGGGACGCACTGTATATGGTCGTCCCCGTCGTCTGCTGAGCGTGGCATTGGGGATGGGAATTGGAGCCTGTGCCTGGTGGCTGAGCCAAGTCTTGATGGTGGAATTGACCTCCGAACATTTGCGACACCAGGCCGCCTTCGTGACTCTGGGACGGCAGCCGTTGTTGATCGACAGCCGTCCCACCATGTTGGCATTTATCGTCTTTTTCGGGCTGTTGTTCGGTCTAAGGCGTTGGTGGTGGCACACCGACGAGTATCGTCCCGCTGTGTTTCGGATTACGTCTGTGATTCTGACGGTCGCAGTGGCTTCGGTCTTGCCCGTGATCTTCGCTTTTCCCTGGGATTGGGCCGTCACGTGGGCCGCAGTGATTTCGTGCGTGGTCCAACTGTCAGCGGTTTGGATCCCACCGGAAGATCGATCTGCCGCCGCTTGAGGATGCTGTTCAGTCACCGCGTTTGTGAGAGTTGGAGCCGCTATGGGCCCTATGGAAATCATCATCTTGGCAGGATTGGCCTGGTACCTGACCGGCGTCATGAAGCGCCGCGCTCAAAGACCCGCCGCACCTGCCAGGCCAACTCGACATCTTGAGTTTCTCAAGATCGGAGCGGTCATCGGTCTGGTCGTTTTCGGGGCGGTTGTCGCCGCAAAAATGATTTACGTTGCCAGGGGCAGTTCGACACCGGCAACCGTTACAGTTGTCGGCACAGAATTTTCAAAGCCCTACGGGCTGCCCGGTGAAATGCTGCATCCGATCGACACCCAGTTTGTCGTTCCTGATAATCCCATTGGTAGGACGACGTCAATTGGCATCAGCATGACATGGATATTTGTCGTCGTCATTTTCCTGGTTATTTTATCAGTGTTGTTTTCAACCGTAAGGTGGATAACGTTCCGGCCCTCCGCGCGGGCGGACTTGCCACAATCGATGCCTCGTCGCCATTCTCGTTTAGGCTCAGTCGCCGCTAAGGGGATATTAGTTCTGGGGCTCGTCCTGCTTTCTGCTGGATTATTTATCACTGTGCCTGTGCAGAGAGAAACCAGTTTGGCATCCGAATCAATTCCGCGGACCATTCAAAATGTCGCAGAGTATTCGTACTCTGGATCCGGCAATCCGTCTGTGCCCTTTCCCGCCTGGATGATCGTTGCTGGGATAGCACTGATTACGGTTCTGATCTGGCAGCGGAAATCGTTATTCATGACTGTCACTCCGCGAGCTCCGTCACAACCCGTCGACGAAGATGGATTGGCTTGGGGCTGGCTCGTGATCCCGACACTGTGTTTCGCCACGTTGCTGACTGAAGCGATTCCGTTGTTCAATTCCTCGTCTCAGCCCGAATCCAGTGGTCAACTTCCCGATTTTTCTCAGCAACACGAACGCATGGTGAAGTCGATCAAGGATTTCGTTGAAACACAGGCGAAACAGTCGGACGACATTTCCTCCATCAATGAATGGCTTGTTGAAGTCGCGCGTAACGGGACCGACGCGGACCATATCGCACTCGCCAGCGGTCCGTACAGCACGGCCCAGGAGGCCGAAGCCGAGTTACTTCCAGTTGTCGCCAACTTAATTCAGCGTGAATTTCACAAGCAGCATGCCTGGCAAGGACGCTGGCCAATCCCGCTGACACTCATTCGGGAACGCGCGATCGAGAATCAATTCATTGAGCGCCAGCCGAAGACCATCGGCAAATTCTCCGGTGACTTATTCAAACTGTATATGCTGGTCAATTTGTCGCCGGATGTTTTGCGGACGTTCGAAACGGGCTGGAAAGCGGCCATTATCGAACGCCGACTAATCGGCATCGGGTTAATCGTGGGCTGGATCGTCAGCCAATTGTTGTTGTGTCTGGCCTATTTTCAGTCGCAAGGCAATTCTCCACAACCGGGCCGTTGGTGGTGGAAACTGGGGGCAACGTGCTGCTGCGTCGCACTGACCGTGGGAGCGAGCTTCGTTCTCAATTGGATTGTCTATCGCATGTAACAAATCGTGATCGTGCTGTACCACAGTGTTGATCGCCAAGTTGACTCGTTGTATTGTTGTGGTGAAGTTCGGATTGCCTGCCAATTCACCCCACCAGGAAAGACGTTTCATGCGATCTCTACCGATTTTCGTTGCGGCCTGCTTCTGCTGTTGTGCCTCGATCGTCAGTGCGCACGACACCTGGGTTGAAACCAATACTCAGCTCGCTCGGACAGGAGATGCGGTCCATATCGACTTGAAACTCGGAAACCATGGCAACGAGCATCGTGATTTCAAACTGGCCAGCAAGACGACTTTGGATGGCTGTCAGTTGGAAGTGATCGGACCTGATGGCAAGAAGTTCGATCTGCGAGACCGCTTAAACGATGTTGGCTACGCCCCCAATGAAGGCTACTGGACAGGCAAGTATGTTGGTACGGCCAGCGGCATCTACACGGTGAGCCATACTCTGGACAAGGTTGTCAATCATGGCCAACCGGTCCGTTCGATCAAGAGTGGCAAGGCGTTTTTTGTCTTGAGTCCGACTTTGGACAAAGTTGTACCGATCAAGACAGGATTTGAAAAACCCTTGGGACACGCTTTTGAAATCGTGCCCCTGAGTAATCCTGTCACACCAATGGGGCCCGGAGTTGAATTGCGTGTGCAAGTGATTTTCCGGGGCAAACCGATGGCCGGTACCAAAGTCTCGTTCATCCCGCGTGGAGAGACTCTTTCGAAAGGGATGGATGCGAATTACGAACGGATGACCAACGAACAGGGAATCGCCAGCTTCACACCGAAGACGGGGAACTACTTTCTCGTCGTCGCGCACCACAAATCGCCAGACGAGAAGGCCGCGGAATACAATTCGACAGCCTATTCCGCCACGCTGACGGTTCTGGTTCCTGAGATTTGTCCGTGTTGCGCGGAGTGAGATCAAAGTCAACAGTCCGCTTCACGTCAGCGGTCCAGCATGGCCTTTTTCACCCGGTCGAGAAAGGTCGTTTTATCAGCATGCTTGTGAAGCAGCTTTTTAAGACGGGTTCGAAAATCGTCCAGCGAACCCTCCCGGACCGCGAGCTCACGCAGATCATTGAGATCTTTGAGCGAATGGACGAATCGATTCGACGAGGTCGAAACCAGGCGCTGATCGATTTCCTGCCACGCGGCATCGATTCGCTTGGACAGCGTATCCAGTTCTTTCTCGCGCTTTTTCGCGGCGAGCTTGGCATCTTGCGTTTTCTTCGCCGCGGCCTTGGCAGCCTGGCGTTTCTCATAGACTGCCACATGCGCTTCTCTTGCGGTACGTAATTCCCCGATTGTACGCCGCCGCAATCTCCCGGCAGGATCTTCGCCGGCTGATTTCGTTTTCAATTGGGATTCGCGAAATTCGAGCAGCAATTCAGCACGGACTGCCAGGCCGGTATTGCCTACCAACTCGAGCAGCCATTGATCTTTTTTGTCTACCGGAATCGACTTGATCCATTTGGCCAGCTGCTCCTCCAATGATTTAATGGGGGGCAATGCCGGGCTACATTCTGCGACCGCTTCGATCAAAACGGGATCCATCTCGAGGAATGAAGCCAGTTCATCTTGAGCCGCAGTGAGTGTTCGCAAGCCTGCCGGCACCGGTGGCTCCAGATCTTCATTATCATCAGCATTGATCCCGTCATCCGCGTCATAAATGAAGACCCCACTCAGCCAACCGAGATACAACGATCGGAAGTCGCCATTCAAGAGTTCGTCTCGAATTGCAATCAATGATGTCAACCAGCCTTCGCCTTCCTCCCAGTCGCCTCCCCCTTCGTTATTGTATTGAAACGAAAGAATCACAAACTCGTTCTTCAACCAGAACGTCAGCTGCTCGTTGGCGTAAGGCTTTATCCGCGCTAGATCAATGCCGCGTTTCGGCAGCCGCAGCATGAACCGCCGCGACCCCCAATTCGTGACGTAAACGAAGGCGTCGAAGTAACGCTCCATCAGCCGCTCTGGTTCACCTCGAAAGTCTCCATAGTTGTAGGTCACAGAAAAACTGTTCGACGTGACATTCGCCCGGCTGGAAAGTTCACCGAGTTTTTCGATCTCAGCGGCCGTCAATGACCGATCCACAGCCCGAAACTCGTAATACTGATATTCGCTCATTAACAGATCCCTTTCGACGGGTAGCACTGCTGGCGCCCGGAGGCTGATCAAATTGCCGTCAGCATTTGCCGCAGGTGGTGAAGATTATCGAAAGGCCTTTCCTGTGGCAATTTGACGGTCAACGTTTTATACTATTCGCGGCCACGAATGAGTCTTCTTCACCGTTTATCCCTGCGATCAAACGTCTCATTCTTAGCCGTGCGCGGAATAGAATCACCCATCGGACAAGATGCCTCTCTGGAGTCCAACTATGCTACGCAACCGTCGTGGATTTTTAAAAACGTCCGCAGCCCTCGCGGCTGCTTCCACACTTCCTGGCTGGTTTCTCAATGAATCCGCCGATCAGGCTCAGGCCGCCCAAGCAGCCGGTGACCGGCCGTCAATTGCGCTGATTGGATGTGGAGGGCAGGGACGAGGCGACGCCAGTAATGCCGCGAAATATGGCAACATTGTCGCGCTGTGCGACGTCGACGATAACAATGTCGCGGAAGCTAAGAAGCGTTGGCCGGATGCGGCCGTTTTCAAGGATTTTCGCCGGGTCATGGAACGCAAGGACATCGCGGTGGTCGTCTGTGGCACCGTCGATCACTGGCATACTCTGGTATCGCTGGCCGCCATGCGTTCAGGCAAAGATATCTATTGCGAAAAACCGCTGACTCTGACGATCGAAGAAGGCCAACATCTCGTGAAGGCCGAAAAGCAAACGGGCCGCATCCTGCAGACCGGTTCACAGCAACGCAGTGACAGAAACTTTCGATTGGCCTGCGAACTCGTGCGCAATGGCCGGATCGGAAAACTGCAGCATATCGGTGTATTTCTTCCCAAAGGCCGAAAGGAAGGGCCCTTCACCGCTTCGAAGCCGCCAACCGGCTTTGACTGGGACCTGTGGCAGGGGCCGACGCCCCATGTCGACTACGTCAAGGAACGAACGCACGTGACGTTCCGTTACTGGTGGGATTACTCAGGCGGCACAATGACCGATTGGGGAGCGCATCACAATGACATCGCACTGTGGGGCCTGGGACTGGAACGCAGTGGCCCTGTTTCCATCGAAGCAAAATCTGACGCCAAAATGATCCCCGGCGGGTTCACCGCGTTCGATGAATATGCCATCGAATACACATACGCCAACGGAGTCACTCACTCGTGTCATAGCACTCCCGCCAATGCCTGGAATGGCGCGGTTCTGGATCCGAAAGGGCAACAGCACGGCGTGAAATTCGAAGGGAAGGACGGCTGGATCTGGGTGACTCGCGGCAAAATCGAAGCCAGTCAACCGGAATTCCTGACAACTCCGCTGGCCTCCGACGCGGTGCGGCTGCCGGTGAGTGACAATCACATGGCGAACTTCTTCGACAGTGTGCGTTCACGTAAACCGGCGATTTGCGAAGCAGAAATTGGACATCGCTCTGCATCCGTCTGCCATCTGGGAGTGATCGCCCTGCGTCTCGGTCGCAAGCTGAACTGGGATCCCCAGGCAGAGAAATTCGTTGGAGACGAAGAAGCCAATAAATGGCTGGCACGGGAGATGCGCAAACCATGGAGCTATGAATCGGTTTGAGACCGGGCATCGAAGTGAAATTCGAACGCCTCGACTTCGGTTTGAGATCCGCGATGCTGTCCGTCCGCAGCTCAACGAATACCGAGAGTCCCGCTTAGCGAGCGGGACCGACTGTAGTTGACGCCTGCCGACCATGACCGACGGACGTGGGTCGTTCGCAATATTCGTCGGGTTTTGAAAGTCGCCTGCGCGTCCTGCAATTGTCACCCGGACGAATGACAGATTCTCGTTCTCTGTGAACTGTGTCGCTCCGAATTGTCAGTGGATTTTACGCGTCGTCGTCAGTCTGATTCATCGCCTGTCCAAATCCTCGTTTCAGGGAAAACTTTACGCAAATCGGAAATCCAATGCTGCTCTCCTCCCTTCAAACCGGTCAGCTCCAATTCATCCAGACTGTCCAATGCTTGCAAGACGCGAATATCGCTGGCTTTGAGCTGCTGAATCCGAAGCGATAACTTCCTGAGTGAGGTGAGACGAGCGAGTGCCTCGAGACCGGATTGTTCGATTTGGGCGGTGACAAGTTGAAGCGAATGGAGTTGTTTCAAAACTTCGAGTCGCGACAAACTTGCGGGATCGCATTCGCTGTTCACGATTGCCAATGATTGTAGATTCGTGAGCTGACATAGACTTTGAACGGCTTCCGGCGAAATCGAAACTTTTTGCAACTCGAGACGCTCCAATTGTGGCAGCCGCGCCCAAGCCGAGACAACTTCCGAAGTCACGGGCGTCGCAGTGAGAGTGATGCCACGGATACTATAGGACATGTGAACAGGCAGCTGGTAGGACTTATTCCAGTTGCCATAGTCGATGCCTCCGATGTGGAGCATCAACAATCCGTCATGTCCCAGCACCCAGTCCGCCACTGTTTTCTCGGTCAGTTCCGCCTGATTCTCAGTGTTCGGAACCGGCAGGTCCCAGATACAGACTCGTTGATCGATCCCGCCGGAAAGAGCCCGGTGATTGTCGGGAGTGAAGGCGACGCTTCGAATTGCTCCCTGATGTTCTTTCCCTTGCCAGATCTCGAAATGTTGTTCCAGATCCCACAATCGAATCAGCCCGTCCTGACCACCGGACAAAGCCCGGCGACCATCGTTACTGACCGCCACACAATGAATTGGTCCCGATTCCGTCTCGAAACAATGCTCTTGCCTTCGTTTGACTTTGTCCCAAACTCTGACTGTCCCATCGTCGCCGCCGGAAACAACGACTTTGCCGTAGGACGCAGCGGCCACGCATGTGACCTGCGATCTGTGGGCTTGCAAAACCCCCTCGGTACGGCCCGATTTGACATTCCACAAACGGACCCCGGAATCCCCCTTGTTGCACGTGAATACTTGACGGCCCAATCCATCTTGCGACAACCCAAGTAGTCCCGGCCGTCCGAAATTCATCGACCAGACGTCGCGGAGAGCCGCCAGCGAACGGTATTCGAGAATTGTTTCCCCGCCACAAAGGACCGATTTGCCATCGTGCGAATACTGAACAATTTGGGCAGGCCGATGCACGCGCGACGTCTCGGCCACTTGTGTTTTCGCGTTCCATGAAAAGACCGCTCCATCCCGGCTGGCCGAGATTACGTCATCACTCGAAGGGTCAGTCGTAAGACCGGTAACCGGCGAAGTGTGCGAGTCAAAATGGCCAATTTGCCGGCAATCTTTCAGATCCCATACCTGAACCGGATAATTTGGCGCCGTGACGTCACCACCACCGCCCAACGCCAGCTGGCCATCTGCTGTCACCGCCAGGGACGAAACCGGAAACGCCAGATCGTTAAAGACATGGGCTGGCGCCCCCTTCAATACCGGCGGAACGGGTTGCGGAAGCTTGAGCGACCAGGATCGGAAATATCCGTCACCACTACCAGTCAAGACTTCGGCATCGCTTGCCAGGAATTGGACCCGAGGCGCGTGGGTTCTTCTTCCATGAATCGAGAGCAACTCCTTCCCGGTTTGGATGTCCCATAAACGGACTCGATGATCTTGCGTCGACCGCCGAAGAAGCAGTTCTGGACCGGGCGTTTCCTCTGACCAGCGAGGCTTCAATTCACCAGTGAGTAATCGAGTTCCATCCTGCGAAATGTCCAGGCCGGCCATCGCGGTTTCAGTTCCATGGAACTCCTGGATTTGCTTCTGAGTTCGCAGGTCCCAAACCCGAACCACCGGACGGAGGGCATCGTTCACTGCGAGCAGTTGTCCATTGGGGCTGACTCGCAGGCTGGAAACGGCTCCGCCGGTTTCCATGCGACTGGATTCCTCGAATTTGTCGAGATTCCAGAACACGACAACACCATCAGCCCCCCCAGTGATCGCCTGCCTTCCATTCGGTGTGATTGTAAGTGCGGTCGCCTGAAGCTGCTTTTCCGGCGCTGGCTGAAGCAGAATCTGTCCCGTCCGCGCATGACAAATCGCCAGTTGTTGCCCACAGGCGATGATTCCCTGGCCATCCGCCGTAAAAGCCATCGAATTGACACCCGAGACTGGCATTTTGAACTGAGCGACTTGCTCTCCCGTTTTGATTTCCCAGATCCGACAATTCTCATCGCGGGTTAATACCGCGATTCGTTCACTGTCAGGAGAACCTGCCAGGCAAACCGTATTTGATTGCCCCAGTTTGATTTCCCGCAGAAATTCGAGGCTCGGTGAATGATAGACGCGCACATGACAGGGATGATCATCCCAAGGATAGTACTCAGACGCGGCGATCCACCGACCATTCGCTGCGGTGATCCACGATTCGATTGGCGGCGCGTTTCCCTCTGAACGTCGGACCTGCGGTTCCGTCTGATCTAGGTAATGGAGCGGCAGCGGGAGTCCCAGGTTTTGCAGGATCTCGTTTCGTGTCACTGGCGTGCGACCTGTTCCGACGGGCAGCAGTCGGACGGCACAATAGAGGTCGACCGGCCGCTTGTCCTGAAATTGAAACCAGATCACACATTCTTCATCCGGCCGAATGTGCCAACTGGCTGGGTGCTGGAGAAAGACACGATTGAATGGAACCAGCGGCAATCCAGGAAGATCGAGTTGTTCCTCGTAATGGTACGATACAGACGGTGGAATCGTTCCCGAGGGCGTGAAAAACTTCCATCCAGTCACACCTGACGTGGTGGCAAAGGTCCAAACCAGATACCCCGGTTTGTCAAGCGGCGACCTGAATCGGATTCCTCCATTTCCCGTTCCGTTCGTTGCCAGCGAAACGTGGTGCCATTGAAAGGGTTCGTCGTCGATCATCACCGGTACTGGCTGCAATGCTGGCGCGGCATCCCAGATGACATTCTTGAATTCAGACTGATTTACTTGAGCCGTACGCGCCCGTTGCAGACTGGCCGCGACACTATCTGAGGGTTTGAGGGCAAAGCCAGATTGATCCGCTACCTGACCGAGCTTGATGGCCGAAACCCGAAATCGCGTCTTATCCGCCGTCGCGAGAGCCAGGGCAAGCTGCTGCGGCGCGTGGAACCCTTCCGGAATCATCAATGATGCCGGCTGCCCGGTCCAATCTACGATGGTTCTTCCGTCCACATGTACCGTCACTTGATCCGCCCGGATCTGGCAACTTATCTGGTGCGTGCGCCCGGGAGCGAGCAGTGTTCCATTCCAACTATCGACACCGGTTGTCCTGAGCGATTTTTTCTTGACCGCCAGACCGCCAAGCATTCCGTCTTTTGCATCCAGAAAGATACATCCCTGTTGTCCCTGCATGACAATTCCCAGGGACAACGGACCGTCTCCCGACAGTCGTTCTACATCGCAAGTCAGTTCATATTCGGAGGGGCCGGACCCGAAGACTTCGATCGTCCCCGCCGCGTCCGTGGGTGAAAGCAAACCGGTCGCATCGCGAACCCAGCTCCCCTCCATGACAGCCTTTGCAAGATCAAGACCTTTCAGCAAATCAAGTGACTCCGCCGCCGGGCGAGATTTGGATGCGGGGCTCACAGGACTGATCCGCCAGAGGCGGACCGTGTGATCGTCACTTCCGGATGCGGCAAAGACCTGCCGATGCGAAATCGCCACGCAGTTGACTGGCTGAGAATGTCCTTCGAGCACATTGACACATTCTCCGGTTGAAAGGTCCCATTGTCGCACCGTGCGATCATCACCCCCCGAGACGAGAAACGATCCATCCCGAGAAACGGCCACGGAATTGACAGAGCCCGTATGCCCGCTCAGCGTATGAATGTGTTTTCCGGTTTCGGTTTCCCAAATCCGGATTGTGCTGTCGGCACTTCCGGTAATCACACGATTGCCGTCCCGGGAAAAGGCCACGCTTTTGATGATCATCGAGTGGCCACGCAACTGCAACTGTTCCTGACGCTTCTCGAGATCCCAGATCCGCGCGAAATCTTCATTTCCGCTGGAAACACACAAGGGGCGCCCCATGGGATCCACGGCCAGCGACAGCACTCCCACGCCGGGGTTGAGCTGTGCGATTTCGGCTTCCTTCTGCGTATCCCAAATCCGAATGGTCCCATCGAGACTTCCGCTAATCACGCGACGGCTGTCTACGGAGAACAGTGCGGCCGTGATCCGGTCACGATGGCCTCGTAACCGGCGAAACGTCGCATGACTGCGATTCACGACAATTTCATTCTTTAAACTGTCGCTCACTCCCGTGGCAAACAGGGACTGCTGCGAATCCGATGCCCAGGCGACTACCGAGATCGAACTTTGACCTGTCGCTTCTCCAGCCACTCGGCCTGAACTTCGGGGATGGTAAAAGAGTCCTCCGTTCTTCGCCGCGAATGACAACTTATCAAGGTTCGGACTAAAGGTGACGCTTTCAATTTCGCTGTCCGCATCTTCAAAAATCTGTTCGGTGTTGCTCGGATAAGGCAACTTCCAAATCCGTGCAGTGCGATCGGGAGAAATCGACACTGCCCGTGTCCCGCACTGTGACAATGCGAGCCCGGCGATCCATTGAGTATGGCCCGAAAAGGATTGGACCGCTTGCCCTGTATTGACTTCCCAGAGTGTCACCTGGCCTCCTGCTCCACCGGTCAGAACCCGTGTGCCATCCCAGGAAAAATCAGCACAACGGAGTTTTTCGCCAAACCGGCGAATCGTTTTGGAGCTTCCCCGCTCCCAGACGCTGATGTGGCTTTCTGGGTCCTTCAGCGCGCGAGTCAATGCCGCGCATTGCTTTCCATTCATCAACCACGC
>JAQGHT010000401.1 GCA_028291565.1 Planctomycetaceae bacterium
CCCAGATCTACTTCGACGGCTGCAAATTGACCTGGTTGTCGTGGAAGAAGCACATTGCGTCAGTCAATCGCCGGTTCTCGACGTTACCGCGACTGCGACCGACAAGCGACCGGCAAGACGGAGTCCATTTGGAGACTCGAAAATGCCGGTCGTTGTGTTCAAGAATTAACGAGCACGCGAAATTGGATTAGTGCGACTTCTTATGGCTTTGGCGTCCCGCTGCCGCATGTTGTTCCCCGGTGCCGCCCCGCGTTTTGCGGCTGCCGTCGGAGTAGTCTGAATCGTCGTCGTCACCCTGACGTGCATTCGAGGTTTGAGATTTCGACGATTTTCGACCTTGAGACCGGCTGCTTGAGCTGTCTTCTTCGTCCTCACGGTCCTCAGATTCATCTTCTACGTCACGAGCGTTTTGCGACCGACTGGAACAGTTCTTGTGACTCTGTCGGCCTGCGGCGGCATTCTGTTCGCGTGTACTGCAGCGCACGCCGAGGCTCTCTTCCTGCTCATTGTCACTTGCATCATCGTCGTCCGAGTCGACTTCGCCATGTCGCCCATTTCGGGAGCGATTGGACGCGGAGTTCTCATGACCCTGGCGCCCGGCTGCGACGTGTTGCTCGTGCGTCCCGCCTTGTGTGCTTCGGGCTTCTCCGTCACCGTCCTCGTCACCTCCCTCGGCCTGAATGTTTAGAATTTATATTATCGAAGCTTACTGTTGAGATCAGTCATTCAGCATTTCAGAACGATGTTTGGATGACTGATGAGACCCCCCAAAGTTCCTCGTATTGATAAATCCCTGGGGCTCCAGTGCGACTGCGACTGGCAGTCAAATGCTCATGTTGAGCGACTGTCGGCCAACACAATCGCCGGTTCAGGCGACGGCTCAGGCATTCGTTTAATCAGAATGTCCCAAATGCGAAAAACAGTGGATCGAGATTGGCATTCAAAAGCAGCTGAATGAGTACTGTGTGCTGACGAACCCTGACAAATCCCGTTGCAGGGCATCCTAATTGCATAGGACGCGGGCGTTGGCGGCGTGCCTTGTTTAGTCCGACTTTCACAGGAAACAATGATGAAGATTAATTCGCTTCAGGATCTGCTCGTAGAGCAACTGCAGGATATTTATAGCGCCGAGACCCAATTGGTGGAGGCGTTGCCCAAGATGGCAAAGGCGGCCCGCGCTGCCGACCTGCGTGAAGCGTTCGAAAGCCATCTCGAAGAGACGAAGGGCCATGTCGACCGTCTGAACACAATCTTCCAACGGCTGGGAATCAAGGCCGGCTCGAAACTGTGCAAGGCCATGCAGGGACTGGTTGCTGAAGGCGATGAAACAATCGCTCAAGACGCCGCGCCGGCATTGCACGATGCAGCCTTGATTGCGGCTGCCCAGCGCGTCGAGCATTACGAAATCGCCGCGTACGGATGCGTCCGGACCTATGCGACTTTACTGGGTGATGATGAGACTGCCAGTCTACTCGAGGAAACGCTGGAAGAAGAAGAGGACGCCGACGACAACCTGACTGACATCGCCATGAACGGACTCAACGAAGCTGGTTTGAAGGTAGGCGGCGGAAAAGTGAAAAAGTAGCGAAGTCAACCGGAAAGTGAATCTCGGAGGTTCTTTAAACAGTTGTCAGTCGATTTTTCTATGTTGCCTACTTTCAGTGCCGTCGTTGGCTTCTGGGGAGGCAACTTCGCAATTTCTCAAAAGGGCTCAATCTCACAATGTATCATCACATCAAAAAGCTAATGTTCACTGTCCGAGTTGATCAACCGGATCCCCGATTTGGGAACATGCTGCTTGAGCAATTCGGAGGGGCCAACGGCGAACTGGCGGCCGCAATGCAGTACTCCATTCAAGGAATCAATTGCGATGACCCGAATTGTAAAGATCTGTTGATGGATATTGGCACTGAAGAACTCAGTCACCTGGAAGTGATCGGTTCCCTCGCACGTTTGCATTTGAAACCGATGAAGAACGATATTGACGCCGCGACGTACGATCCGCTGATTGCGATTGCGGGGGGCGGCGGAGTCGCACTTTGCAATTCCATGGGCAATTCGTGGACCTCTGATTATCTCAAAATTACAGGGGAATTAGACGTCGACCTGCGAAGCAACATTGCCGCAGAAGCCCGAGCCAAAATTGTCTATGAGCGCCTGATCGACTTCACCGACGATGCCGGCACGAAAGAGGCTCTGCAGTTCCTGATGACGCGTGAAATCACGCACTTGCGTGCGTTCATGATTGCTCTGGACAGTCTCCAGAAGCCTCCGTTGGTCATCGGTCAGATTCCACCGACACCTGGAATTGTCGACCAATATTATAATACGTCGACCGGCGAAGGCGACAATGGCGAAATTGATGTCAGCGGGCCGTGGAACGATCCGGCGGAAGTTGAAATTGTCGACTCCCCGGCGCTCGCAGGTTATCAAGTATTGAGTGCGACTCCGGAAGCATCTCGGACGACGTTGGATGACGGCGCTACATCGAAGTCACCGGCTAAACGCACCCGGAAGAATTGATCCAGAGAAGCTGCCAAAATGCCTGTAGGCGAGTCTCTCCGGGACTCGCAGTCGAAGAGATTTGCCGTCTAGGCAAACCTCTTCGACACACCGGTTTCTTGACAGGGTCCAAGCGGAGTAGCCCGGCATTGGCTGCCCATCGTCGCCTAGCAGCGATATGCCCAAGGCTCAATTGCTTCATCAACCCAAAACATGCTGAGCAATCCTATTATGTTCATGTCTCCAGCGGATGTCCTTTTATCCTGGTTCAGGGGGATTCTTTCGATCTGCATTGTGATCGGGGGCGTCTGGCTCATCTTTGACTGGTATCACAGCCTGCCTGAAACCGGTGAGCGAGTTGTGATCGTGGAAGATGATCACCCCGTCCGCGACAAAAACGCCGACCAGCGTGCGCAGAATGTTGTCACGCGGCAACGTGTGCTCTCACCACTGGAACGAGTGTCTCGCTGGCGCCCGCATTGGAACAAGCAATCGGCGATTTTATTTGGCGGAGTTTTCCTCATCTTGTGGAGTTGCGGCGGCCGTTATTTGCGTCCGAGCTATCTCCTCGCGAAAAAGGCAGAGCGCAGACCGAAGTTGTCAACGGGAGAAGTTCACCGATTGCAACGTCCCGACGGGACTGAAATCCATATGGAGATTAGCGGGCCCCCACAGGCGACAACGGTGATATTGACGCATGGCTGGAGTTTGAGCCGTGAGGAATGGGCCTACTTGCAGCAGGACTGGGGCGATCAGTTCCGCATGGTGGTTTGGGACTTGCCTGGCTTGGGGAAATCTAAAGTATCGCCTAATCGCGTCTTCACACTGGATGAAATGGCGAGGGATCTGCACGCGGTGATCGAAGCATCGGGCCCGGAACCTGTGGTGCTGATGGGGCATAGCATTGGTGGCATGACGATTCTCACCTTTTGTCAGTTGTTCCCTAATCTACTGGGGACTCGTATTTCAAAACTCGTGCTCGTTCACACGACTTATATGAACCCGCTCCGCACCATGTTCCTCAGCGGGCTGGTCACCGTATTACAGAAGCCCCTGGTTGAGCCTTTACTTTACCTTCAGATTTGGCTTTCGCCGCTATGTTGGATCATGAATTGCCTGAGTTACCACAATGGTTCGATTCATGCTTCTGTCGCACGTAACGGATTCTCCGGTCATGAGCCTTCATCAGAACGAGACTTTATCGCGGGCTATTATTTGATCGACTCCCCTGCGCTTCTGGCACGCGGAACACTGGCGATGCTGGAATGCGACGCGTCCGATGTTTTGCGAAGGATCAAAATCCCCGTCCTGGTGATCGGTGGCGAGCAGGATCCTGTCACTTCAGTTCAGGCAAGTCAAGAAATCGCGACTGATGTCGGTGCCGGAAAACTTTCGACTTTTAATCCAGCCAAACATTTTGGGTTACTCGAATACCATGTTGAATTCGCAAGGCAAACTGCCGAATTCTGTTCGCAAGCCTGACAATCGTTTCGGCAATCGAAAGATCGGTACGCGAGCAGCATTCAAACCAAGAAACATTTATTATTGCTCTGACCACTTGGGGACAAGCTGCCGAGACACCCAGTGATGTGGATGAGATCTTCTTAGGGAGAAGAACAGCATGAGTTGGAAACGAATTGGACTCCTGGTAGCAGGCGCCGTCGCGGTGGGCCTGATTGCCCGACGACGACGACCGCCCAGCAGTAAATATTTCATTCACAAGACAGTTCTGATTACCGGCGGCTCACGAGGCTTGGGGTTGGTGCTGGCGCGCAAAATCGGACAGGCGGGAGCACGCGTGATTATTTGCGCCCGGAACGCTCAGCAGCTTGAACAAGCCCGAGTTGACTTGCAACGACGTGATATCAACGCGTCAGCATTCGAATGCGATGTGACTGATCAAGTCGCAGTGCAGAAGATGATGAGTCAGATTGAAGCTCGCTGGGGGACGCTCGACCTTGTCGTCAACAACGCCGGCTGGATCCAAGTCGGACCTTTTGACTCGTTGACCGAAGACGATTTTGAAGTCGCCATGCGGACCCATTTCTGGGGACCACTTTACGTCATGCTTGAGGTCCTGCCTGGTATGCGAAAGCGAGGTTCCGGACAAATTGTGAACATCACGTCGATTGGAGGAAAAATCAGTGTTCCGCACCTTTTGGCCTACAACTCAAGCAAGTTCGCATTAGTCGGGCTGTCGCAAGGCATCGCTGCGGAAGTGGCTCAGGATGGTGTTCAAGTTACTACGGTTTGTCCGGGATTGATGCGCACTGGTAGTCCTCGAAATGCGGTCTTCAAAGGAGATCACCGAGCTGAATATGCCTGGTTCAGCATTGCGGACTCAATTCCTGGTTTGTCCATGGAAGCCGAGCGCG
>JAQGHT010000568.1 GCA_028291565.1 Planctomycetaceae bacterium
ACTCTGTGAGAACGTATCCCTCGGCATAGAGATTGAGGACATCCTGCATGTCTCGTGGATAGTCCATGATCGACAGGAGATTGCGGAGCGGAATTCTGCGGGCCGTCTTCAGCACATCCATGGCCAACAGCATCTGCCGGCGTCGTTCGGACTCGTCTTCCACGAACGTCGCGGCTCCTTCGTCGGCCCAGCGTGGCATCGGACGCCGGAAATGTTCGGCGAAGATGGTATGGTTGATTTCGTGTGGCAGAACCGAATCAAGAATCCGTTCTAGCGGACCCTGGATATTCATCTTGAAATCACTGACACCACCTGCGTTGAAGATGAATGTTGTTGCGCCACCTGCACCGATCTGGCCGACCTTGACATTCACAGTGCAAGGGGCCTTCCAATTGGGGAGCGGCTTGCCGAGCCATTCGAGCGCCAGTTTGTAGCGAAAGAGCTCCGCTTCTTTGGCGATTTGCTTCGCCATTTCTGGCGTCGGAGCCGTCACGACAAAATTGCGTGTTCGCTCCATCGCGCCAAATAAATCGGCGGCGAAGATCGTCGTGATGCCAAAAATGGCAACGAACAACCCCTTGCATCGAGCTTCCATGCTCTGGGCATCCTGGGTCTAATGTTGTTTGAATGTGCGAGACTTTTCGAAGCTTGCGGGAGCTTCAAAAAATCCGGTTTGCCGCGGTGCAAGGGCTCCTAGCCCAAAACAGCCTCGACGTTCAGTGTTCGATTGACGTTTTCCGACGACCCGAGTTTGAGACCTCCGTTTCAAACTCATGATTGTTCGGTACGATCAAACGGGCAGACGAACAATTTAGCAAATTCGACTCCGAAGCGATGTTTTTTCTCAAGTTCGCTTCAGGTATGCCGAATATAGCTCTCAAACCGCGTTCTGACAAGATGTTGTGTAGTTTGGACCGATTGAGATCGGAATTGGACTCAGAAACAACATTTGTAAAGCTTTCAACTTTTGAGGAAAATCATTGCATGGCGACCCATTTTTCAACCATTGGCTTCGCCTTGGAAACCCCGGAAGATTTCCGCATCTTGGCCGCAATGGTCACAGATCTCGGGGAAATCTTCGAATGTCCTGCGGGCCGTTATGTCCGCTGGGCCGGCGATTGCGGGGCTGAGTTATGGGTACAGTACAATTCCGATGGACGATTTCTCGATATTCAGCCCCATTTTTCTGCGCAAGCGACTATGCGTATCGGCGTGACAACTCGTTTGCCACGCCCGACAGACACGGCACTCGATGGGGCATGGCAAGGTTGGGCCGATCCCGTGGAAGATGAAGACCCCAGTCAGGGCCGATATCTGTTGACGTTTGAAGCTCCGGATTTCGCCTTACACCATGATTTGCCGCTGCCGATTCTGGCGGGCGTCCAATTGGCCGCCTTCGCCCACAGGCTGGACCTGTTCGAATCTGAAGACGCGTTTTACTCGTCGCCGTTGGTCGCGGGACGTCTAAATGCTCAGGCGTTTATTCCTTCAGCTCAACCCGTGCGTCAAGGTGGCCGGAATGGCCCGGAAACGGAGCCTCTGTCTGCTGAAGCACTCGTGTGTGGACATATTCTGAAGACCGAGCGATTGATCAATGATTTGACCGGCCGCCCGTTCTATTGGCTGCTGCTGGAAACGGATGGTGGACGGATCGATCTATTGGCCGACCCGGAACTTGTCACCACCGAGCCACAAACAGGTGGCGTCGCTATGACAGTCTGCTGGCTTTCCGGTCGGATTTTATAGCGCGCAGGCTAGAGCGATTTCACTTTGGATCTGCGTTTTTCCCCTTCGCCGCGGTTCTCCGGAGATCGTCCAGATTTAGCTGTATTGTCAGACAATCACTTACGGCAATTGATGGGACTTATGTGACGCAAGGGACCAATTGCTCTCATAAGTCCCATGCGTCCCATAAGTCCCATTCCTTATGAACCAGCGGCATCTGATTTGACAAAGCTGAACGATCTCTCCGGTGAGACCGGAAAAAATTCGCCGTTGTCGTAATGACATTAGGGAGAATTTGGGCGATTCCAGAAATTCGCCCGAAGTCTGATGCCTTCAGCTACAAGGAAGATCCACTTGATCCTGAAAAATGTCAACAAGATTCTTGGCGAGCGTGGGTATCAGCCCACTGGCACGTTAGTACAACGGCAAAATCAACCACAACAAATAGGCGACGGGAGCCGCATAAATCACGCTGTCAATGAGATCCAACACACCGCCGAACTCTGGCAGTAATGCAGCGGAATCTTTCTTGCCAGTATCCCGTTTAATCAGGGATTCGCACAAGTCACCCAACAATCCCACAATTCCAATCGCAATCCCGAAGACCGCTGCCCAGACCAGGTTGGCGGACTTCGCCGCAGAATGAATCAACGGAGCGATCGCTCCGAACCAGAGCAACGCCCCCAGGACCGCCCCGACAACCGCTCCGCAAGCGCCCATCCAAGTTTTCCCGGGACTGAGGCGTTCGATGAGCTTTCGGCGTCCGAAGAATTTTCCGAGAAAATAGGCGCCAATGTCCCCACACTTGGCGGTGACAACCAACGAACCCAGTGCCACGAGTCCGATGTGAGAACCTGCGACCCAGCGCAACTGCACAGTCATACTGAGCAGGATCCCGACATAGCTGACGATGAAGATTTCGCCGCCGAGCGATTCCATGCTGTTACCGGGGCGTCGAAAGCGAACGGCCTGACTCCATAAGAGAACCAGAAATACCAGTGCGAAGGCCAGCATGCAGGGGCCGAGAGCCGCAGGTTGCCGAATATGCACGTCAGCCGCAGGAGACGCCAGACGTTCCACCCAGTTTGAGCACAAGACGATCAAACTGCCCAGTTGAACCAGCCAGGATTGAATTTCAAAGGCTCGAACTCGAAACAGGGCACTTAATTCCGATGTCGCGCGAATACAAAGCAGCGTTGCGAGAAGCAGCAAGCCCCAGGCCGACCGACCAGTGTAGGCATCCAATGCCATCAAACACGCCAATCCGATTGCCAGTACGGGTCCGAGAATCAGCCTCCAACGCAAAGCAAACCTCGCCAATCTACTTGGGAAATCTTGTTTCAAGTCTGCCGAAACTTGGCCGCTGAATGATTTCAGCGCGGCGCCGGTTCGTAAATCTGGAGCTGATTATCCACACTTTTCGCCGATCCCCCGCCACTGGGCTTGCCCCGGTGGGTCCACGGCCTATGCACTACTCTTTTTTTCCAGGGTTCAATTAGTGCAAAGGCCGTTGAACCACCGCGGCGAGCGGGGTGGCGGGGGATTAGCGAATAGTCTCTGAGTCTCCAACGATTGACCTCGTGAAGTTTGCGTCCCTAACTTGGAAACTGTCCTGGAAATCTCTGCTTGACGGCGGCCAATCCCAGACTGATGATCCGGAAGTCCGCGGCGTTCGAAAACATCCGGCAGCCTTTGGAATAACACAAAGCGGCATATTTCTCGTCGATCGGGACGACGCCCCAAGGCTTGCCGTGCTTGAGACATGCGGCAGAGACCTGGTCCATCGCCTCGAGACATTTGGGATTCATAAAGTCGCCTGGCACTCCCAGACTCTGACTGAGATCCGCGGGGCCGATGAACAGCATGTCCACACCGGGAACGCTCAAGATGGCATCGGCGCTCTTGGCGGCTGCCCCAGACTCAATTTGAATAATGACGAGTGTCTCGCGGTTGGCCTGTTCGCAGTACGCGGCCAATCCCAATTTCCCGAATCCAGCATCATAACCGCCGTTATTCATACCACGACGGCCAGCGGGAAAGAACTTGCACCATTGCACAATCTGCTCGGCTTGTTCGGCGGAGTGGACCTGTGCGGCCATGACTCCACTGGCACCCGTTTCGAGACAGCGCGAAAAGATTCCGTAATCGGTAGGGGCGATCCGGACAAAACAATCGAGTCCCACGCTTCGCGCAGAGGCCGCGCCGATTTCGACATCTTGAATCGACATCCCCGTGTGTTCCAGATCGAACCAGAACCCTTGAAATCCTCCGCTCAGGCCGATCATCTGGACCAGATTATGATGAAACATCCGGCCGATTGCGCAAACATTCACGGATTCGCCCCGTTGCAAACGGGCTTTGAGGGTCTCCATCTAAAGATCCTTTTATTGGGAAAGTGTGTCGGATTCGGAGAATTGGTCGCCGTTGCCAGCCTGGAACCTCGATTTCAGTGTTTCGGCCGACTCGTCCGCTCCAGGACCTCAAGTGTGTCAATTTGGCAACTCAGTGTCCAGCAACCGCGACCGACGAGTAAAAACTCGCGGAATCGCCCCAATCGATCAATCTTAAGAACTCTTTAGAGTCTTTCTCCCCTGTCGTATCTTACGGTTAATACAGGTCTTACGCACTTTTTTTCACAAGTCGCATAGTTTTGACCCAACTTTGACACAACTGTGACAAAAGAATCCAGAGAATCGCATAGACTTCCCTGTCACAACTGCCAATTCTCCTTTTGGAGCCCTCCATAATGCATCACGAATCTGAGATTGTTCCCAATCCCGAACGTGCCATTGATCTGGCTGTCGGCGGAGCCGACGCTGGTACCCTGAGTTTGCCCGGAACGGGACTCACCGGAACCGGTCTGTTGGGTGATGCGGACGTCCATCCGCACCATTCCGAACGGATCATCAAACCGGCCGCGGTTCACAATTCTTCCTGGGCCATTCGTTTCCCGCACGGCGTCGAATGGCCTGTCGCGGGCTGGATGCTGGCCATGCATGTCGGCGCTGTCGCGGCGTTCTGGTTCTTTACCTGGCCGGCATTTGTATGCTTCCTGTTTCTGCACTGGGTGACGGCCTGCCTGGGCATCACTTTGGGCTTCCACCGGTTGCTCACACACGGAAGTCTGACCGTTTCCACTCCAGTCAAGTACTTCTTTTCGATGTGCGGAATGCTGTCCGCCGAGGGCAGTCCCTTGATGTGGGTCGCCAACCATCGCAAGCACCACGCCCTGTCCGATCAAGAAGGCGATCCGCACACGCCGAACGACGGATTCTGGTGGTCGCACATGTTCTGGTTCTACCCGAATTACACTCGAGCCGGCCTGACTGCCCACTACAAGCGTTGGGCACCTGATATTTACAAAGATCCTGGTCAACGTTTTCTGGACCGCATCTTCCCATTGTTCGCTCCGCTGGTTGGCGTCGCGTTGTATTGCTTCGGTCAGTATTTCTTCAGCCAGGGCTGGTCATTCGTCATGTGGGGCCTGTGTGCCCGAATGGTCGTCTGCTACCACTGTACCTGGTTCGTGAATTCGGCCACGCACGTCTGGGGATACCGCAATTATCACACCAGCGACCGGTCTCGCAATCTGTGGTGGGTAGCCGTCCTGAGCTATGGCGAAGGCTGGCACAATAACCATCACGCCCATCAGCGGTTGGCCAAACATGGACATCGCTGGTATGAGATCGATCCCACCTATATGGTGATCTGGACGCTCAAGAAATTGGGTCTGGCTTGGGATGTCCAAGACAAATTGCCCACGGAATACACCGTGAAGTAATTTCCGCGGTCAAGTAGGACAGGTTTTCAACCTGTCCGTCTCAAAAATCGTCTCACTTTCAGTGTATTGCAACGCTGATGTCGCCAGAAATGGCGAACCAATTCAACAGCCCGGCCCGTGAAGGGATCCGGGCTGTTTTCGTTTTGAACTGCTGCTCACGGAACGTTGAAATTCCGGCCGGGCTTGGAGCGTCCGTAGGATTCCAACTGTCCCGCAAGTCCCAGTTCTAAGTTGAATGTTGCCCGCAGGTTCGATGCAAAATGACGCCTCGAATCTCACGCTGGCCCCAAATGTTGTCTCGCTTGCGTGCGAATCGCCGTGCATTCGATTACGATAATGGTGGTGTGGCATCCGAATGCCACATCACACTCGCTGCCATTTGAAAGTGGCCACATTTGGCGGATGAGACATTTTGCACAATCCCGTTCGGGATCTCGCACAGCGACTGACTGATTCTCAAATTCAGGTCAATTCTCCAAATCCGTAGGTGAAGCATGCGACAAATCGAAATCGCTGTTCTGGCTGGCGATGGAATTGGTCCCGAGGTCATTCGTGAAGCCGTGAAAGCGGTTGAAACGGCCTTGTCCCAGTCTGACGCCCGTGTTCGCTGGACCTATTTTCCGTGGGGCACAGACTATTACTTTCAGCATGGGCGCATGGCTCCCGCGGACTATCTCGATCAGTTGGCTCGATTTGATGCCATCCTGCTGGGCGCCGTCGGTCATCCGCGTGTCCAGGACCACATCACATTGAACGGCCTGCTGTTGCCTATTCGCAGGCGATTTGATCAATACGTCTGCCTGCGTCCGTCGTACCTCTATGAAGGGGTCCGTAGCCCGCTCCGGGACAAGGCTCCCGGTTCCATTGACCTGGTTGTATTTCGCGAAAACACGGAAGGTGAGTACGTCAACGCCGGTGGCCGGATCTATCAGACGTTTCCGGAGGAAATTGCCGTCCAATCCGCCGTTTTCACCCGGCGTGGTTGCGAGCGCATTATTCGCGCGGCGTTCGAAATGGCCCAAGATCGTCCGCGCAAGAAAATGGCCTCGATCACCAAGAGCAATGCTCAAGGCTACGGCATGGTACTGTGGGACGAGTGTTTCAGCCGGATTGCCAAAGAATTTCCCGCAATCCAGACCGAATCACTGTTAATCGACCGGGCGGTGATGGAATTCGTGCGACGTCCCGAATCGTTCGATGTCGTGGTTGCCAGCAACTTGTTTGGTGACATTTTGACCGACCTGGGAGCGATCGTCGTGGGCAGCATGGGCCTTGCGGCGAGTGGAAATATTGACCCCACACGCCAGCACCCCAGCATGTTTGAACCGGTCCACGGTTCGGCCCCCGATATTGTCGGCAAGGGAATCGCCAATCCTCTGGCCGCGATTCTTTCGTGTGCAATGATGCTGGAACACCTGAAACTCACGACGGCCGCAGCAGCGATTCATCGGGCCGTCGCGGACTTGTTGAGAACCGGCGGACCACGCACTCCCGATCTCGGCGGAACCGCGACCACTGAAGCGGTCGGCAAAGCCATTGTAGGTCTGATCAAAGCCAATAACCCGATCACGGTACAAGAACCGGTTGTTCCGCAAGAAGAGATTCGGGCAATCGCTGCCGAAACTGCCTGAGTGCGTCGACGCGACTGAGTCTCGATCGGTCTGGCAGAAAAGTCGCGATTGGCAGTTTCGCGCCTGGTAATAACCAACTCGGTAAAACGATTTCGAACGCACTGCCTTGCGCTTTTTATGTTGTTCGCGGCTACGAATGAATCGATTTCATGACTTAGTCGCTGTAACGAAAGAAGTTGTTCAAGTAGTTTTGCTTTGACTATTGTGTGATTGAGTGATTTTAGTTTATATTCGTACACTACTCGTCGCTAATCAGGATTCCATCCTGCAAGGGTCGTCGGGTAACACAATTGCAACTTTCCTAGTCTTGATTAGCGTTAATGAACGCAGATTAGGACCGGCAAAGTAATTATTGTCGTATGAGGGAGGACGTGCGAGCGAGCTCAAGCGATCGTTAGAGTGCATTCACCAATCGTATTCACGGTCACCAGACACCCAGCGTCTCCGAATTCTCAAGTGACTGATTCAAGCCTGCCGTTCCCCAACGGGGAAGGGAGCAAACTCTCAATTCGCTGTCACAGATTTCGGAGAATCTGACCCGTTTTTTCATCGCATTATTTCGTCCGCACACTCTGAGGTAAAGCACTGTAGATCGCGTGGCAATCACGCTCTGATTCGTATTGGACAAAATCGACCCTGAAGTTATCCTTGGACGGCATCGGGGCGCCTCTGTTTCGAGTGTCACGATACGCGGATCCCTTATCGTTTAGGATCTAATAATGAGCCGCCGTTTCCTGTCATCGATTATTTTATTTCTATTCACCTGCGCAAATCTTGTTATCGCCGATGAGCACCCGCTTCCGGGCTCAAAGTCTGATTCACCAGGGACCAGAATTCAGCAAGTGACTGCCACATCAAAGGCCGTGCAGTCCGATCCTGAGGCAGCGGCGGTTCTACAAAAGTGGCAAGAGGAAACCCGCAAAGTCCAGCGGTTTGATGCCAGATTCCAGCGAATCACCTATGACGACGTTTTCGAAGTGGAAAAACATGGTCGGGGAATATTGGCGTTCGACCGGAACCAACGTGCGATGTTCCAATTGGATCCCATCGAAGTACCGCCCAACTCTGTGGGAAAACGCATCAGTGAAAAAACCAGCAAGCCCTATAGAATCAAATCTATCTCTGCGGCGAAATGGTATTGGACCGAGGATTTTATCCTATTCCTCGATCCAGAGTGCAAAACATACGAGACACTGACAATTCCCGAGGAAGATCGTGCCAGCGCCAATGTCCGCCGAGCACCGTCAAAAGCATTATTGAGCGATCGTCCGAATCCTCCAGCGTTGCCGGAAAATGTCTCTCCAGCGGTGACTCCTAGTCTGGATTTGCCGAGAGAAGAAAACCTGAAAGTGAATGAAACGACTCCTGCCGACAAATCAAAACCTCGGGAAGAACCACCCTTGCATTGGATGTCGATCGCGTGCGGTGCCATTCTGGTTATCGGAATGTGCATTATCCTCGCAGCCGCACCCCGTAAAGCTTGGCTTGGTTTCAGTTTCTTGGCTGTGCCGCTACTTCATTTTAATCCATTCTTAATGGGAATGTCCGATGAAGAATGGAAATCTCGTTTTGAAATCACCATTGTCAAATATGAGAAGCCTCACCTGCG
>JAQGHT010000572.1 GCA_028291565.1 Planctomycetaceae bacterium
GATGCGCGAAATGGGAGCGAGTTGGAAACTCATTACGGACGCCCAACTAGAACCCGTCGGCATCAACCCCGGCGGTCCACGACCGAAACCGAAATAATTTGTCGCGTCGCGACGTAGCTCGTACAACGCTTGAGGTTGAAACCTGGCAGAGGAATACAAGCAACGTGCGACGCCGACAACATGCGGTCGCCAATCAGAAATTGCGATCACATGGCAGTAAATGTGATTTACGAAGCCAGCCACGAATCTTTGCTAGTGGCGCCGAACCTTTTCAGAATCTCGCGTGCTTGGTCACATCGGTCTCCCGCGTTGACGGTGACAACGATGCGGCCCGCTGCAACTTCCGATTCGTAGTGCTTGGCGTGCTCGTCGGAAACACCCCACCCAGTCAAGGCGCCGACAACTCCAGCAACTGCGGCGCCGCCTGCGGCATTCGAGGCCAGGACGCCTAAGGTTCCAGCGAATAGCGCTGGCCCAATAACGGGAATGGCGCCGGAGAGAACTCCCCAACCCACCAAGGCACCGATTCCGGCACCAGCTGCTGCTCCAGTCGCTGCGCCGGTTCCGGCATTCTCGGCCTCGGCAGTCGATTTTGCGGTAGTCTTTGTCGTCGCTGTCACCGGCACTTGTTGATCGCGTGTCACCATCCCGATTTGATTGGTATCGAATCCTGCGTCGAACAAGGCGTCAACGGCCTTATCTGCTTGTGACCGGCTGGTGAACACTCCAACGGTTGTCGTACATGTCGTGGTTTGCATTTGAATTCCCTTTGTGAGGTGACTTCGAAACTGAAGGGCCTATCCTAAGGCTTAGTAACTAAAAGCAATAATTGCGCCATTGCAATCCGCTCCAGAAAACTGACAAGGCACTGACAAGCCAGTGGACCAGCGTGGGGCACAAAACTCAGGCAGACAGATCTCTCGGATTTTGTTCCCCGTTCTGCATCGCAGTGGGCTGGCCGATGTCACGGTGGAACACCATTGAAATGAAGAGTTTGGAAGTCGTGTTTCAAAGTTAGGTTGTGACTTGCGGATGATCTTAGGCTCTGTTCTTGAACGAAATTCAACCAGCATGGGTTCTCGTCGTCCACGCTCGGAATGGATACGCATTATTGAACACCCTCGAAATCCTGCAATTTCGCGAATTGGACATTCACTGATTGGCAGTAACAGAAAGCTGAACCTCGACAGCGTTGAATGTCGCCGTAGCCGCGTCTGCCAAGTCCAGACACATTCCCAATGCAGATCAAACGCGAGTGAATCACGTGAGAGACCGCTCAGTCCATTACCTGAGCGAGATTGGCACATGAACTGCAATACTTTCGGGGTCGGCGAAATTAGCATCGCGAGAATAAGGAAGATTTTTGTCGCATTCACAACGGTGTCGGCAGCGTCAGCCCCTTCGCTTCTTCATTCACCGATCCATCACTGATGGTATCAGTCCAAGAAGGTACTGATACCGACCAGAAGCTTCTCTTTTCGAGGAATTCAGCAATGTCTCTCGGCAACTTGAACGATCTTTTTATCGATGAACTTCGGGATATTCTCAGTGCTGAAAAGCAACTGGTAAAGGCCTTGCCGAAGATGGCGAAGGCAGCCAGCTCTTCTGAATTGCGACAAGGATTCGAGAAGCATCTCGGCGAGACGGAAATGCACGTGGAACGTTTGAAGCAGATCTTTGAATCGATCGGCGAAATCGCGCGTGCCAAGACGTGTAAGGCAATGGAAGGTCTGGTCGAAGAGGGCTCGGACATCATCAAAGAGGACGCAGAGCCCGAAGTCAAAGACGCCGCATTGATTGCTGCCGCTCAAAAGGTCGAGCACTACGAAATCGCGACCTATGGGACTCTGGTCACATGGGCCGAAATGCTTGGCCAGAAGAAGGCCGTCAAACTTCTGATGCAGACCCTGGCCGAAGAGAAAGCCACCGATGAGGCTTTAACGGAACTTGCTGAGAACACGGTTAACGAGGCTGCTGCTCAATAGGCAAGAACGATTGAGTTGTCTGCTGGGTTGACTGCACCTGCCTGTCATAGAGATAAATTATCCATAATTCTGGTCGAGGAGCTCCGTTTTTCGCCGCTTTTCGCCGAACTTGATTTTCAGGAGTAGTAGAATTTGAAGAGCACTTGATCTGCGCCGTGCTTGAGATCGGCGAAAAGTAGGCATTTTTCTGATCGTTGACTCGGAGCCTGTCATGTTTGGATGGCTGAATCGAAGTAAAGGCATGCGACAGGTCCGGGAACTGATGACAGCGGGAAAATGGGAAGACGCCATTCTGAAGCTCAACGAACTGGTGGCCAGGTATCCCAAAGACTCGGAGTTCGCTCTGCATCGTGGATTTGGCCTGCGACAATTAAACCGTTTCGAGGAAGCTCTGCCTGATCTGCAACGCGTTCAAAAGAGCTTTGGGGATGATAGTGGGCTGTGGGAGTTGTTAGGCGATGTGCTGCTGAATCTCAAACGCTATGAAGAGGCCGTTGAACCACTCAATCGGGCGCTGAAGCTGAGTCCAGAACGCCTGACCGCGCGTTATCTTCGGGGAGCCTGTTTCCAGCTGTTGGCTCGAAATCGCGAAGCGCTGACTGACTGCGTGAAATATGTTGCCGGATGTCCGAACGACAAGAATGGATATCTGCTCAAGGCACAGATTCATGAGGGCATGCTGCAGCCTGACGATGGTCTTGTCGCAGTACGTCGAGGGCTGATTCTGGATCCTCGAGACGCGGATTTGCTCGCAGTCAGGGCGCGTCTGTTGTGTCAGGCCGGGCAACCAGAAGCCGCTCTAGAGGCGATTGACGCGGCGACGGCGGCGGGAAGAGGTTCCAGTGACCTGGAAAATCGTCGGTTAGATTTGTTGCTGCTGCTGGATCAGTTTGCCGAGGCGTTACCGCTATTAGATGAGCGTATCCAAGAGAATCCAAAGCGGGCCTGGCTCCTCCGCCGGGCAACAGCTTACGAAGGCTTGGGTAAGTGGCCCAATGCGAAGGCAGATCGTCAGGCTGCAGAACAGTTGACTCGTGAAGTTCTGGCTGAAATGGAGCGCACCGGAATTCGACGCAATGCCGCGTTGATTCAAGTTGCCCCGCAACTGTTCGCAGTGGGAGTTGATGACGGGTGCGCCCTGGTGCTATTGACGTTTGATGTGGTGTTGAACGCCGATGCAATCCGTTTACAAAGAATTGCGAAAGTACTGGCGGAACTCAAAAACAAGCCGTTGAGCAACAATACAATTCTTCGCGCCGCAATCGGCGCTGGCAGCAATGATGGTCCGTTCCATTACCGCAGGCAGCCAATTCCGCTCGATATGACGGAAGGGATCCAATGCTACGCAGCGGACCTGAATATTTATCGGGAATTTCTGCCCGAATGGCGGCTGGCTCCAGAAACTCAGATTATCACGGTCATCGCCGAAGCCGGGGATACCGGCCGGATGGAGATGTTGCCTATGTCAGGCTCGTTGGCTGAAAAGTAAGCAGCGAGCGAAACGGGATGTGGCGCGTGATGCTGAAAATCTGCGGTCGGCGAGAACTGAATTTCGTACACGCCACTCGCTTCGTCTAAAGCCGCAAGGGATTTCTGTAGCCAATGTCGGCAGAGATTGGGACGGTGCGCTCTGTTTCTGGTCCAATGCGCTCTGGTCTGATGCCCAAGGTTTGGCAACATTGGCTATGCGGAAATCAGTGTCTGAAAATCCATCACGGCGTCGTCCTTCGACATTTCATTCAATCGGCGTAGCACCCGGTGGTGGCTTACCATGCCCGGATTTGATGTGTTCCGCCCGACCCTCGGCGTATTGTTCGGGAGAGATTTCATCTTCACCCGGCGTCAGGCCTTGCTGGGACTGTTCGAAATACTGTTTCAGATAGGGAATACACCAGCCGCAGCCGGTTCCCGCGCCGCCACATTCGCTGATCTGGCTGGCGCGCCGGGGGCGGTAAAGCCGGATGTAATTCACGACTTTGCGTTTTGAGATGTGAAAGCAATAACAGAGTTTGTCATCAAGATTCATAGTGATTTCACGTGTTTATCGCCTCATTGCGTTGAGCGATTCGTGGTCATTTCGAATAGAATTGCCTTAAGAGTACCACTCAGAGAATTGCACTCGAAGAGGATTGCCGTTCAGACAAATTCTTCGACGCATCGGTTGTTCTTCCGCCTTAGACACCGCCCGTGCTTCCCTTACAACAACCGGATACTGAAGTGTCGACCTGTTTCTTAAAATATTGGGAGATCGAGGTCGGAATATGGACGAGGACTCAGCGCCCAAGTTATTAGAACGAGACTTCCAAGTGCCAGTGCTATTGACACAATAACAATGACAAAGGCTAATATCCACTGATTGCAACCACTCACAGGTTCCTCACAGCCTGCGATAAGGTATCTACTGTTGTTTTTCGATCGGAATCAACAGTCTTAACACGTGAAAAAGCACGCTCCCCGAAAAAGTTTAACACACAAACCTGCTAGCTATCGGAACGATTGTTTGCCGCTACTAGACTAAATAGCCAGCGTATGCGAGTATATACTCTTGCTTATTGGCGGTATTAGTGTGAAAAAACTTGATTAGGGATCGTTGAACGCTAAACTTTTTTTCTAAATATTCGAATCAAATCTTCAGATCATGGACTCGGCTTGCCCCCCCCAGACAGATTAAATCCAGCTTGCCGCAATATGTCCCTGCTGTTCTCCTATGCTTCTGAAACCTCACTCGAATTTCGCATCACTTTCCTTGATTTCACGAAACCACTTTCTCCAGGCTGGATGAACTTGGTCTTCCCTCAACTTGTCAAGCCTAACCATTGCATTCGGATCACCCATAATCAAACTCGGATGAAACAAAGCTCGATCGATTGAAATCAGTGGTGAATAGGCAATTCCAGTCCAGTCAGATTGCTTGAACCGAAAAGCGAAATGTCCAATTTGAGGTTGCCAATAATACGTACTTGGATGCCAATGAACTGAGTGATGCCAATCTGGCTCCAGCCAGTAGCCACCCATATACGAATTGCATCCGTAACTCGCTACGTATGCAACAATTGCAGCTACGACGAGTAGTGGCATTCTCTTCCATTTGCTGAAATTGATAAGTTTGCTCATAAACTTGCTCTGATTCATTCAGGATCGGGGCATCAGTCATTGTCGGATTTTGGAGTGCCGGGTGTGCCCAGAGGGCACCCAGGATTCTCCGTGGAAATCCGGGGCCTTATAGTTTCCGACTTACCGCGACTTACCTGTTAATTATACGCCACTCGGCCGCAACTGAGGTGTTTCCGGTGAGCCACCTTGCTTATTCCATTTGATCGTTATTTGAGCGCCCGTCGAAACCGCGATTGAAACGGATGACTTCGTGGTGCTACAAATCCCCTGGCGGCGAGCAATGCGAGAACGGGCACGACTGGTGTTCGCATGCGCGTGTCCGTCCAATACACGAGATGTGTCAGCCATAAGGTCACAGGTAAGAGTAACAAAGGTCTCCAGCGATCCCACTCCGTTCCTGTCATGGAGAGCACTCCCAAAACCAGGCCCACACTGACGAGTCCATAAAACAACGTAATGCACCAGGATTCGAAAGTTCCCAGTCCGTTCGCCGCCCTTGACGGCGCGAGAGCCCAAAAACAGCCACTCCGGTAAGAACAGGCCTGGAGGAAGGAAATCGGCTCAGCCAGGATATTCGCTCGAGCCCGGCGATACATCCAGGCGTCCCGCGCGACTTCATTGGACGGCGAAATGCCATCCTGTTTCAGGTCCTGTTCCAGAGCTTGTTGCCATGCCAGCAGACTTTTTTCCTCCCAGACTGCGCCGGGAGTACCACGCAGCACTTCCCTGTAAAAAGTCGGATTGTTGGCCAGCAGAACTGTATATCCGCCGTGCGTCGTGGCCGGAGTGGGTTTGCCAATGACGACAGCATTTCGGACGACCCATGGAGATAGAACAATGGCCAGGCCTGCCAGGCTCGCAACGGCAGACCAGGCTGATGGGGCCGGTTGGATTGGTCTCGATGTCGTACAAGCACTGCAACGCCATCGAAGTTTCGGCATGGCGATGCAACAGATCGCGGCCAGACCGAGTGCCCCTAAAAATGCAGGACGGCACAAGCAAATCAGTCCGAAGCAGGCGCCGTGCAAGAATCCGTGAATCAGGGCCTGAGGCTGCGAATCGGATTGGATTTCCAGTGACGAGTTACGAGTCCAGGGAAACTCAAGCACGGCCCAGCACCAAAGAACGACGAGCATAGCGCAAAGCGTCTCAGTCATTGGCAATGTCGTGTATCGGATCAGCAGTGGATCAAACGCGACAAATCCGGCCGCGATAAAGCGACCCCAACCAAGATCCAACAATTGCCCACAGCGCAATGTCAGAGCCGTGGTCAGAGTTCCCAGGACGACCTGCAAGGCTCCGAGCAGCCAGGGGCCGCCGCCGATTGAAAACAGCCCCGCAACCATCAAGGGATAAAGTGGTGGCCGATAGGCCGTCGCCTCTGGCGGATCGCCCCGCGAAAATCCCTCACCCCGTGCCAGATGCCGCGCGATTTCAAGGTACGCGTCAATGTCTTGATTCAGCGCCGTACCATCCCAATACCACATTCCGACTCGGGCGATTAGCGCCAAAAGGCAAAGGAAAATGGCTAACCAGAGGTTCCGCCACGGATCTCGCACCGAATTACCTTTCAATTTGTGGCCCATCTTCTGGCGATTTGCGGTACGTTCTCAACTAAGACTGTCTGCGTTTGGCACGCAATTTGGCTTCTTCAAAGGGGTTCATTTTCGGAGGTTCTTTGGTGGTTTCTTTAGACGGCGACGGTTCCGCCCCCTTCGACTGATTGGCCATTGTGGCCGCCAGGGCCCGTTTGGCCGCGGACTTGCTGACGCCTTTGGCAACAGGAATTCTGGGGGCGACAAACAAATCTGATTTCGGCGGCGCAGACGCGAAGGCATCCACGAATTTGACCCACAAAGAGAGACGACGTCCGGCAATTTCCAAGAGCAGTAGCAGAATTCCCGCGATCAAAAGCGCTGGAGCAAGCGGCCATTTGGTTGAAGTCCGTGGGAGATCGGTCAGCATTTCTGCGAGATTCACGCGCTGTCTTCCGCTGGTTTTTTGTGCCAGAGACTTCAACAATAGGGCCCCATTTTGATCTGCGCTACGGGGTGCGAATTCGGGTGAATATGGAAGGGTTACCGTTGCTCCGCGAATGAAATTGGTGGGACCGAGTCTTACGAGGGGACGATAA
>JAQGHT010000435.1 GCA_028291565.1 Planctomycetaceae bacterium
ACGACCATCTGGAGAGGTATCCGAAAGATGGAAGCCTACGCAGATGCATTCCAAGTATTCAAAAAGGCCGAAAAAAGAAGTGGGGTATAATGAGGGCGCAAGCCCCAGGTTTCTTGGCAGAATTAGAAAGCTGTAGCCCCAGCGGGGCGACCCAACGATCATTGGCAATTTGCCAATCTTATCGATGGGGTCGCCCCTCCGGGGCTACGGAAAACACTTTATGGATTCGCTTACCCCGGGCTCGCGCCCGGGGCTTTACTCGGTCGCCCCTATCGGGGCTTAAGAAACGAATGTTTTCGCATCATTTTCTTTTATTTGACAATCCGGCGAATCCGTATGTCAATATTCACTTTCCATGGGAACAGCCTCGCCCCCCGATACTTACTTCCGCCAGTTATTGTTTCTTCGGCCTCTAATAAACTTAACACCGTTGATTCTTCAGGCAAAATGTTGACATGCGAATCACCCCACTCCGAGATCTCAGACAGCCGCGCCGGGGAACCATTTATGTCCTCGTGCTGATTTCCTCGTCGATCGTGGCGACCATTGGTTTGGCGTCACTGCAACTTTTGCGATTGCAGGGACAGCGTGCGACGGGCGGAAATGACATGATGGAAGCGCGCCTGTATGCGCGCGCGGCCATTGAGATCGGAATGGTGAAAGTTCGCAATGATCCCAAATGGCGCAATACTTTGGGTAACGGCTTCTGGGTGACAAATCAAAGTATTGGCAGTGGAATGTTCTCCATCAAGGCCGTGGATCCCATCGACAACGATGTCAGCACAGGAGCCAACCATCCGGTAATTCTGACTGGAACCGGCGTAAAAGGAACGGCCGTGTTCAGTACCTCGGTCAGACTTGAAGTCGCACTTCCGACGGGAACCTGCCTTGAAGTCTCAATGATCAGCAATGGAAATACGACGGTCACCGGAGCCACCCTGACCAGCGACCAGACCGTTAGTTCGAACGGCACTTTCACCGGCTCCAGCGGCGCGACCATCAACGCGAATGTCCAAGCTTCGTCTATCAAGGGGTCGACATATACCAAATCCAAGACGTCAAACGTAACGGCCAGGGCCTTGCCCGATCCGACGACGGTGTTTAGTTATTACACCGACAACGGAACAGCCATTCCGTATAGTTCTCTGCCGCGTTGGACGCAACCTGAGATGATCACCAATCCGGGATTCGAAACCGATACTTCGAGCTGGTACGCGCTCGGATCCTGTACTCTGCAACGCAGCAGCAACACGGCTCGACAGGGGAATTATTCACTCTATGTTTCGAATCGTTCCAATTCTTCAGCCGTCGCCGCCCAGGATCTGGTCTCGTCCAGCCTGACGCTGTTAAGCAACGGACATCAATTCAATTTCACGCTACCTATCTTGAGCACGAGCTTTTGCAACGCGCAAGTCAACTTGACGATCCACGATTCCACGGGTGCCACCCAGACGTTTTCCAGCCAGTCGTCGTTCCTCTTCAGTTACAACTGGTACGATCTGAACGTCACATTAATTCCAACCTGGACGGGAACAGTGACGAAAGCGACGGTCAACATTTCGATGGACTCGAACAGTCCCTATTACACGGACAATGCATCTTTGACCGATATCACCTACCCGTACAATGCCTATGTCATCGATCGCCAAGTGATCAGCCCCAGCGTCAACCCATTCGGAACATCAACCAATTCCCAGGGGATCTATGTGATCAACTGCAATGGGAATGACGTCATCATCGGCGATTCCAGAATTGTGGGGACATTGGTGTTCACCAACCCCGGGTCGAACAGCGCACTTCAAGGGGCAATCAGCTGGGAGCCCGCCGTCGTCAATTACCCGACACTGATGGCGGATCAAGCGTTCGATATCAACTTCAATTCCGCGGGTCTAAGTGAATCAACCACACTGATCAATTACAACCCCGCGGGGACTCCCTATCCGTTTCTCGGCGGCACATCAAACACAACGGCAACGGATTCTTATCCCTCAAAAATCAATGGACTCGTCTATTGCGCCAGTGATCTGACATTCACAAACGCACCGACGATCTCGGGAGTGACAGTTGCGGCCGGAAAGATCAAGGTCAACACCACGTCTCTCAACCTGCAATACCTCAGCTCATATCTCAGCAATCCTCCGCCCGGCTTTGAACTCGGACAGACTACTTTGAAGCCGGTTCCCGGTACATGGAAGCGTAGTGTCAATTAGCATGTCGACTGGTTCCCATTCTCTGTGTGGGGACTTGCAGTCTAATTTTGGGTGTTCCGGTCGTCTACGAGATTGTGGTCGAACAGAGCCGAATGATCACCGGCGGCTAGCGCCGTGCCGCTCAGCTT
Source organism: Planctomycetaceae bacterium (assembly GCA_028291565.1). Classification (GTDB taxonomy): domain Bacteria; phylum Planctomycetota; class Planctomycetia; order Planctomycetales; family Planctomycetaceae; genus JAKFVC01. The sequence continues at coordinate 2,339 of JAQGHT010000435.1, forward strand.
TTCCGGCAATGGCCCGGAGCACGCGGAGTGAAAATGCCGCCGCCTGGATTATTCAACAGGTAAGTACCGCATCCGACGGTTCAGTTGCAGTTCCTCACGCAGTCCACTGAATGCGCGTAATTGAACTGGGAGCGTTGTTTCGTGGATCCGTTGGCCGTCTACGCTCAATCGGGCATCCAACTGCCCGTCCAATGCGATGTCCAGATCAAATTCGGGATGCGCGTCGCGAAACGGTAACCGCAATTGGTATCCCGAAGGTGTCCTATTTTTTGCCGATAGTCGTTCGTTCCAGCGTCCCAGTTCGAAATAAACAGTCGTGTTGAGCCGCGGCGAATATTCGCGCGTGTTGCTGCCATTCGACATTAGTCCGAATCCGGCATGAGATTCCAGGCGTTCATACGTCCCCAGTCGCCTGCCCAGAAGTCGCAACGTGATGTTTCCATTTACAGCCGCGGCGGTCCCCTCGGACGTGAAAGGACTCACTCGAACTTCAAAACCGTCAGGTTCCACATCGTCGTCCCAGTTCGTCAGGCGGGGCACGATCTCCAATGAAACTACCCGTTGCAATTGCGGTGAACGCAACGATTCCATGCGTGTCGCCACTTGTTGAAATGTTGTGACAGGGATCGGTGACCTCAATTTTCTCAATCGACTTCGCAAGTCCGTCCTCAAATCAGGACCACCCGCAATTCGCGCCACAGCAATCTGCGGCCAAGGCACAGAACTCGAAATAGCAATGGAAGGTTCAGTGGAGTGCAGCCATAACTCGAACTCGTCGGTTCGAGAATCAACCTCCCCCATCATGCGCCGACCGTTTTGCAGTTGAACGACAACGATGGTCCCCGCCATGGCTCGATCGGACAGCTCTGTGAAAGAGACGAGCATCACCATGAGGGCGACGAAGTAGGACTTCAGCGTCTTTCGATCGACTCGTGTCATATCCCGAGCTTGAGCAGGAGTGGGAAAATGGGACCGAACTCTACCATGCAATGTGGATGCCGCCAGCAATAGACGTTGATCCACACAACACAAGTCACATCTGCAAATGGAGTTACCACCTATTTCCGCAAAAACTGAGAATCGGACTTTCGTTAAGAAACTGGAACCCTATTCCCCCAGACGTTCCAAACCCACAACGTTATGGGCATTAAGAACGCCAAACAAAACACGCCCCGGCAATTTAGAGAAACTTTGCCGATCAGGATGTCTATTCCGGCAGCAAAAGGTCGACTGTAGCGATTGTATCGAATGTGCGGATACCAAGAGCATGGATTGAAGTGTCTCTGGGATTTGTTCGAGCGGAGCGAATTGCATTTGTCTTGTTCCTGACGTCCGAACGTCAAACAACTTTGGGCCTGGCATGTTTCCTGTTCAATACAACGCGCCCCGACGCATTCGCGCTTGGACGACACTTTACGTGCTGTTCCTGTTCGCCTGCCAAGGTTGCGCCCATCCGTGGATTGGCCAGGCGACCACGCGTTCCAGGCTTCAAACGCAACCTGTCAAGTCTGCCGAATTCAATCCCGCGTCGCAGTCAGCCGACCCCAATCAAGTCACGGTCGAAGTGGAAACCGGCGGAGCGACTTCTCGACAGTCACACAGTGCCCCCAGTTCAAATCCGGCGCGGTTTAATCAACCGATTTCGCCTTCCATGAATCAATTACACATGGAAGGAAGTTCGCTCAATCCCATAAATCGACTGTCGGTGGCTGATTCCGGATCGCGCAAAGCGGGCGATGCCTCATCAGATCGTGGATTCAATCCTCCGGCTTGCCGGCCTGTCTCATTACGATCCGCAACGGTTCAACCACCCGCGTTCACGAATCGGCTGGCACCTTCGTCCAAGCCACGTCAACAATATGCGAACTCCCTGGCGATGTTTCCACCGCCGTCAGGTCCTGCACGACGTTTCCAAAACACTGCTCGGCCGCCCGCTCAATCTTTCGCAGCCAATGGCGGACATTCCGTGCCGTATCAGCGCGGTAACCAAGTTGTGTCAGCCACCAGGTTTTCCGACAAACCGCAATTCGTGACACCGGCAAATTTCCAGGATTCCTCAGAGTCAACGACAAATACAGGGGACATCGTCGTACGTCAATCAGAGCAAGAAGCGGAATCGGTCCCGGCCCGAGAGCATCTGCCGGCCGCACAATCCCCACCGCCAGTCCGCCGGCCCGCTGATGTCAGACGAAGAGTGGCACCGGAAACAAATCCCGCCCCCGCGCCTGCTCCGGTTCCGAACGCTCCTCAAGATGCCCCTGAACCGATTACAGGTCCAGTTCAAGTCCCACTGGATGGTGTGGAACCACCCAAAAACATCGAACTGAACGTCAGCAACGGCCGCGTCTCGCTGGTGACACGAAATGCTCCGGTACAATCAGTCCTCAATCTGCTTGCGGAGCAACAGGGACTGAATCTGATTAGCTCGGACGACGTCACCGACAGTGTCTCGGTCACGTTGACTGACGTCGCGTTCGAAGATGCACTCAATTCCATTGTGTCAGTTGCAGGCTGTACCTGGACTCAAAATCGCGGCATCATCCTGGTTTCGAAAATGGGAGGAGATTCGAAAGGGACGCCGGGCCTGCAGGGCAAGGTCATTCAGGTTCTTCCGCTCAACTTCGTCTCGGCGACCGATGTCGAGGTCACCGTCAAGGGGCTGTTGTCTCCCCTGGGGCAAGTCTTCACGTCGCACACATTGGTCGGCGATAAACGACGCACCCAGGAATTGGTGGTGGTGGAAGATATTCCCACTTCGGTAGCCCGGATCACGCAATACATCCAACAAATCGACCAGCCCCCGCGGCAGGTGATGATCGAAGCCCATGTCTTGCAGGTCGACCTGACGGACAATATGCAACACGGTGTCGACTGGAAATTCCTGACGACCTACGTCGGTCGTAATGTTGGCTTGAACACGGTCGGATTTACGAATCCCACCGCCTCCCCCACGTCTATTTTCTCGTTCGACGGAGATCACCTGGATCTCGTGGTACAGGCTCTGAAGACCACGACTGACGCCAAAACACTCGCCTCACCCAAGGTCATTGTTGCCAACGGACAGGAGGCACGCATTCAGATCGGCGCCAAGCTGGGATATTTCGTCACGACCACGACTCAAACGAGTACGCTGCAAAACGTGAATTTCTTAAACACTGGTGTATTGTTGAGAGTCACCCCGCAAATCAGTAATGACGGCCGAGTGCTCATGGTCGTGCGTCCCGAGATTTCGACTGGAAGTATCAGTGCTGCCGGCCTCCCGCAAACGAACACCACTGAAGCAGAAACCACGGTACTGATGGAAGATAACGGCGGCATGATCATCGGTGGGCTGATTAAAGAAGCGGATTCGGATATCCAGAACAAGGTCCCCCTGCTGGGAGACATGTGGCTGATCGGACGTCTGTTCCAACAGCGAGTGACCTCGCGGCAGAGGAGCGAAATCATTATCGTCCTGATTCCTCGCATCGCGCCCTATGTCCCTGACGGCCGGGCCATCTCCGACATTCAGCGAGCCACAACACCGTTGTTCCAAAATGGATTGCAGCAAGCCTTCCGCCCTGGAGACCCCAGGTTGCCCGATGCGATCAAGAATCCGAGACGGCTCATCCCATCACGGCTGCCCGAGGTATTCGCCAATCCACAGCGAAACAATCCCAGACCGCTCAACTATTATTTCCCGACTGAAGACGAAGAATTCAATCCACCGGAACCCCAATTCCTGGATCTTCCGGTCATGGGCGACCCGCAACCCGAGCCCATTTCACAACCCATCTTGTTACCGGCCCCGCCCATTCCGCCACCTGCGATCGAACAAGCACAGCCCGCACCCCTGGTGCCTAAGCCAGACTCTGGTCAAGTACCACCTGCGCCACTACCGCCCGCGACGTCCCAACCGCCTGCGGCGCTCAACTCGGCCACAAATCAATCCGGAGCATTTTTAGCCCCAATCCAGCTGACAACTCAACTGGACGTTCTCTCTGCCGGGAAATAGAACTCGCAACGCTTCACGTATGGGATTGCGACAGCACATCGCAGGACGGACATGCCTGGCCATCACCTCGCCCAGAACCGACAGGAATGTCGGTCCTCAGGAGATTGCGATCTCTCATTTCTTGCCGAGTGGAGTATATTTCAGCGATCACCTTGAAAACACCACCTGGAATCACACCTTTCCTGCCACGTTTCAGCGTCATGCCAGCAGGGAGTTCGTGACTCACGATTTCCACGTCCCCAAGGTTGTCAAATCTTGGGAATCATTTAAGAACGGAGCGAACATCCCCAATCTCCGGAGAGATTGGCGACCTTAATCCCTCACAGTGTTAATCCGTTGCCATCGCCAGTTATTATCGGAGTTTCAAATGCCGAATCGGCTACCAGTTCCCGCAGACCTGCAGCATTTGATCGAAAAACGAGCCGTCACCGATCGACGCCGCCGCGAACGACGCGGCGCCGACACGAACACCACAGTCGGATTGCAATCAATCACACCACCCGCCGAATTGTCAGGCACCGCAGATGCGGAAGCCGCCGTCGAAGCGGTTCCAGCACCGACACCCGCTCGCCGGAAACAAGCCGATCCGAGGAATTCAGCCCGACGAAATTCCGACAAGAAAAAGAGTTGAGCCATGGACATGCGCCAGGCAATCACACTCATTTTTGGACCGATTGATTCGAGCGCCGGTTCCAACTCGAAATAAAGCCGCGCAACGTTAGAAATTATGAAACGCGACGGCTTGCCGGACACGATTCGCCGAGCTCAACTTATCAGTCCAGTGTCTCTCGTCAGTCCCAATTTCGCGTGTCGTTCGCCATGCCCTTACGTCGTAGTTTGATCGATCTTGGAAATCGTGCGTCCCCTTGACGGAATCTTGACGCTCGACGTATCTTCCAGTCTCGCAGGCAGAATTTTTCCGCTTTGCTGCTCACCTTCGGAGACGGACGATGCGCCTTTTCAAATCGGGTCTTTGCGCCTGGATGCTGCTGTTTTGTCTGCTTCCCGCGTTACGGGCTGCCGACGGGAAGCTTCCACTCTCGACCTATTTCCCTGTTGCGGAAGACCAAGGTGGCTGGCGCACATTGCTGCCGGAATCTGGTGAGCCTACTGCCGAGCAGAAAGCGAAACTTCGCGATGTCGGAGGAGTCGACTGGGATCGTCTCGCGGAAGCCTGGCGCCACAATTCCACTGCCCCCGGAGCAACCGGGTTGCTCGTCATTCGACGAGGGCACATCGTGGGCGAATGGTATCGAGAAGGCGACAAAAAGAAGACGTTCAATATCTATTCGAGTAGCAAGGCCTACATCAGCACTGCTTATGGCCTGATCCTGGATGACTTTCACAACGCCCCACTGCCAGGCGGAAAGAAGCTCACGCTCGACACTAAGGTCTGTAACTCGGAATGGATTCCCGAGTCCCTGCCGCTTTCAGATTCGCGAAAATCCGAAATCACCGTCCGGCATCTGCTGAATATGACCTCGGGACTCGGCGCCGAACCTGTCCCTGAGAAGCAGCCATTTGAAACGTCTTTGGGACACACCAACGGCTCGCCCTTCGCAAAGTTGAAAGGAGATCCGGGTACAGTATTCAATTACAGTAATGCGGGAGTCTCGCACCTGGTACTGCTGTTCCAACACGCGAAACATTCAGATCTGTTTCCCTTCATGAAGCAAGCCCTGTTCGATCCAATCGGCATGCAGCAGATTGAGTGGAAGAAGATCGGAGGCGAAGGATCAATTGGCCCTTACAACCAGGGATACAGCGGAGTTCATACCAACCCACGCGAACACGCACGTTTTTGTTATCTGGCGTTGCACAAAGGTCAGTGGGCGGACAAGCGGGTCGTGCCCGAGTCGTATTACAACTTCGCGTGGGCACCATCAAAAGTAAAAAATGACTACGGTGCCCAATGGTGGACTGCCCCTGGTCTTCCCAATGCTCCTGCCGACTTGGTGATTACCCGCGGAAAAGACTTCAACAACGGCTGGGTCGTCCCCAGTCTCGACCTGGTGTTCGTCAGACTGGGTGACGGCCAGAAGTTTCCCAAGGATTTTGATCGTGATCTCGCGATCAAGGTCCTGGCAGCCATCCAAAAATGAATCATGACAAATGGCCACTTCCTGAATCGATTTCTTGCGACAGTAAGGACCGGCGCATCAATAACTGTCGGAAGTTGCCTACGGCCTTTCAGGTCATCGACGGGCAAGAGTGCCCATCCTACGGCACTT
>JAQGHT010000478.1 GCA_028291565.1 Planctomycetaceae bacterium
ATTGCGGTATCATACCACGCATGGTTAAGAATGAGACGTTTGATCGCGGGGATCAGTATTGAAAAAGACTCATTCGTGGCCGCGAACAGTATAAGTCTGGGCGTTCCTGTGTCTTCAGATTTTTGGGGCTGCAATTCGCTCATTTTTCAGCCAAATTCGTGAGAGCTTGGGCGATTCGGGACACTCGCCCGAAGTCTCACAACTTCAGCTACGAGCAAGATGCATGGCGACGCAAACTGCTCTAGTGCTTATAAATCTTATGTTGCGGTCGGCCTGACAAAATTTGTTCCTTGCCCCAGGTCGTCACATCTTTGAATGCCTGGCTGCGAATAAAGTCTGTGAAGGCTTGTTCTTCGGACCATTCGCTGGTGATCAGATAGGATGCATCGTCGGAAACGTCCTTCCAAAGTGTTGAGCTGGTATGTCCGGCAGCGGCTCGCAGGGCGCCAATCACAGCGGCAAATTTCTCTTCAAAGTCTTGTTGCTTGCCTGGAAGGACGTGATAGTTCATGCCGACGGTAATCATCGTGAATTGACTCCTGTTGATGGATGGAGAATGACGGGGGTGGCTAAGTTCGTAGCACTCCCGCAATTGTAGGAAACTCAATGGCGCGCATTATGGCAAGTCCGCCTGCGGATTCACAGCATGCAGCGTAGGGCAAAATCGACTGACACAATCAGCCGGAATGCGCCAGGGTCCGGTTCCGAATGCACTGAAACATCCAAATCGGGAGCCAGCGCGTACTGACTGATTTGGCGATGTGCCAGGTTTTGGCACGACGGGTGCATCCCAAGCCCAATTCTTACGCCTGACAACGTGCCACAAGTTCACTTCGCCTTGGCGAGCCAGCGATCGAGCTGATTGGCGAAGGCTTGACGATTTTTTAAGTTGAAATTGGATGGCCCGCCAGTAATCTGGCCTCCCCCACGCAATTCATCCATCAAATTCCGCACCGCCAGCCGCGAACCGATGTTTTCATTTGTGTAGAGTTCCCCTCGCGGATTGAGTGCCTGACCTCCTTTAGCGACGACGTCCGCAGCGAGCGGTATATCTGCCGTAATCACCAGATCACCCGGCGTGACAAGTTCCACGATTCGCCGGTCCGCGATGTTCATTCCCGATTCAACACGCAGACTGTCGATGTATTGCGAAACGGGAGTTCGCATGGGCTGATTGGCCACGAGCGTGACCTTCATCTTGCAGCGTTCCGCGGCGCGATACAACAACGACTTGATTTCACCGGGGCAGGCGTCCGCATCAACCCAAATCTGCATCTCTATTGTCTCCATCGATTCTGTAAAGACGCCTCTCCGAAGGCATGAACTTTTGAAGTAGGACATGGTTTCAACCTGTCCGCGTTCAGGGAACGAGTAGCTCGGCAAACGATGCCGTCAGCAAATTTGGCAGGTAGTCGTGTCCCCCGGCCGGAATAAGAACTCGGTCGCCGTCGAGATAAAGGCGGGAACCGTTCAGTGGCATCAGATGATCCGCGATTTGAATCTTGGTTCCAAGTTTCAGGCCTTCTGGCGAAACCGCTCCGCGCTGCAGCCAGACGCCATTATTCTCCTCATGCAGGAGTACGGCGTGATCTCCTTCCAGGAGTAATTGCGGCATCGAAATACTGGAATTCGTCCCGGCCGCTCCCTGGAATTGCAGCGGCGTCCAGATTTGCAGGTCCTCTGATCGGGTATAGTACAGGCCGCGGCCAAAGTCGTCGAAAACCAGATGGCATCGCCCGCCAGATTCGAACGTCGCGTGTGTATTACTCACCAACGGCTTATTGTTCGTCCGGGGCAATGGCAACGTGTTCAGAACAGAGATTTCGCCTGGCGACTTCGCCGCGGCGAACTGATCTCTCCAGATGATTCCGAAACGATTTCCCGGCAGTCGCATGAGTTGCGGAACCTCCTGGTATTGTGAAGTTGCAATCTCGATTCGCGCCGATTCTGATTTCATCTGCAAGACACGCAGTGGAGACCATTCGTGACCATCTCGGGAATGAGTCAGCCACAGTTGATAGGGCCAGGATGCAAATCGCTGCGTCGTCAATCGCTGCGACAAGCACAGCATCCAGATTTCACCGTGATCATCCACGACCACTGAAGGAGCTCGCGTGTTAAAGACGCTGTTGTGAGCGAATTCCCAGGGAACTTCCCACGTGATACCATCCCTGGACAGCGACAATTGAATTCGTGTCTGATGGTGATCCCCCGTGGTATACGCCATGACCATCCGACCGTCTCGCAGCTTGGCGAGACTGGCTGCCGCGGGGCCTGACCTGGCGAACTCGAATCCTGGAAGTGGTGAGGCTTTGAACGGATTCGCCGGCCCCGATTTCAGAAACTCGGCAACCTTCCGCTGTTTCGATAATTCTCGATCGAGATTCTTCAGAATAAACACCTGATACGGTTGCAGCGTGTCTTGAGCCAATTTACTGGCAAGCTCTTTCAAGCGAGCGGGTTCAGTCGTCGCGTAGGCCGTTTGATAAATGATGTTGCCAAGTCGGACTCGTGCCCAGGTATCAAACGCCGCCGCAGGTTGTTCGAGTTGCTCT
>JAQGHT010000481.1 GCA_028291565.1 Planctomycetaceae bacterium
AAGGATGCGGCCAAACTGGAGGCCGATGTGAAGAAGGCACGCGATGAAACTGAATTGCTGACGCATAATCCAATCTATGCGCCCGAAAAGCTGACAGAATTCGCCGCACATCGCAAATATTCCGAGTGGGCCTTCGAAAGCTTCCAATTGGCGACTTCCGTTGCGTACGACGATGGGAATCTGAAGTTTGTCGCTCAACAGCAACTCACGGAAAACTCGGCCTTGCGTGAAACTGTTCCTGTGCTGCCCCCAGTGCTGCAAGAAAAAGCGCATGCCATTGGGAACCGCAGGATTACCTTGGCTGGTTATCGCCTGGCTCAGCAGGTTCAGGAAGTTCTTCGTCCCTAAAGGTATTTAGGCTTTGGACTTGTATTGGCACATGAACGATGCGGGCTATCATGTATTGGCAATGTGACAGCCACTCCCGCGAGAAGAAGGCCGAATTTCTTGTAAGAGACCAAGCTCCGCGCGCAACTCTTTGAGTGATTTGGAATGGTGAATCACTCAGAAAGCGCCTCATGACGGATTGGTCAGCACTTATCCAGCAACACGGATCACTCGTCTGGAAGACGGTGTTCCGTCTTGTCAGCCACGATGCGGACGCCGCGGACTGTTTTCAGAACACGTTCGTGGCGGCGCTGGAATTCTCACGCCAGGAACGGGTTCACCATTGGCCTGGTTTGCTGAAGCACCTGGCGACTATGAAGGCTTTAGAACGCCTGCGGCAGCGTTATCGGACTGCTCGACTGGAAGGCGATTCGAATGGAACTGACGGTGCCGAATTTACTGGCTCGAGTCCCGAGCACGACATCGCCGCCTCTGAGTTAACCAGCCAGCTGCGTCTCGCTCTGGCAGAACTTGAACCTCGTCAGGCACAGGTCTTTTGCCTGTGTTGTCTGGAAGAATCCAGCTATCAGGAAGTCGCCATTGAAACGGGGCTGACTGTCAATCACGTTGGAGTTTTACTCAATCGGGCCAAGGCGAGTTTACGTGAACGCTTAAAGGCATTTGCGCCAGCGGAATCCTGATTTCCTGGTGGGATCCTGAATTCCATTCGCAGAGTCGGACAGATTTCTTTCAAACTGTCCGTGCCTCAAGAACTGACAGGTTGAAACCTGTCCTACGGTGCAGAAAAGTGGCATTATGAATCAACGCGACTCCCATTCAGAACAAATGCCCGCTGACCGACTGGAGCGAGCGACTGCCGCATTGCGGGACGCGCCGCTCACCGTTGGACCAGTTCCTGATTTGATGGCTTCGACGCTTGCCGCACTCCTGGCGCGCTCGGTCGCTGAAGACATTACAATTCGTGCGAGAGCGGAAAACAGGCAACGATTCCTGGGCCGCCTGTTGCGGTACTGCGGAACGACAGTTGCCGTCATGTTGCTGATGTTCGTGCTGTATTCATTCCTGGGCGACCGGGGCGACTCAGCGGCATTCGCGGCAGTTTTGCAAAAAATCAAACAAGCCCAGTCTGTCAGTCTGCAACAGCGGCAGAAACTGGGTGAGCAACCCGAAATCAAGGCCCATGTCCTGATGCAGGCGGAGGCCGTCCGAATCGAATTTCCCGACACCCAGGTGGTTGTCTACGATCTGGCAAAAAAGGCTGGGGTTGATGCGACACCGTTCGAAAAGCGGATCGACTTTCACCAATTCGAGCTCTCGGACGAGATCGTCAAAAAGGTTCCCAACTTGCTGCAAGCCCTGAGGACGTCCAGACAAAAGCAAGCCGAACGTCTGGGTGACGAAACGGTGAATGGAAGACGGCAAGAGATTTACCGATTGAAGCAATTTCATCCTTTCATCGGAGTTGACGGGCAGGATTTGAAGTTATGGGCCGATGCGGAGACTGGATTGCCTTCGAAGATTGATGTCCGCTGGATTGATCAGACGAACCAGTTGGAGTCGTACATCGTCATGGAAGATTTCAAATGGAACACGAATCTGGATCCGGGACTATTCGACCTCAAACAGCCGAACGTCGATTGCCTGAAGCCCGCGTTGTCTCGATCGATTCCCATCAACACGGCAAAGCACATCTTGCCGGCTGGGACTCAGGAACTCAAATTGAGCGGTCGTGTTTTGAATCCCGCAGGCGAACCGCAATCGGGGGCGAAAATCTATGCTTCCGGAATGGAACTGACCCAGAATTGGACGTCTCCCACCAGTCCGGGGGTCACAACCGACGCCCGCGGCCGGTTTGAAATCACAATCAAGTTACCGCATCCCGAGGCGATCGAACGTGTCTATTTGACGGCAACACACCCGGGAATGGGAATCGTCGGTACGACTTTGCAGTCATTCGAAAAACTCGATGCGATTAGCTTGCAGTTCGTTACGCCGGGCGAATTGATCCAAGGCCGGATTACCGATTCGACAGGCAAGCCGGTCTCGGCTGCAAAAGTACGTCTCGTCGGGTTGACTCAGCAGTTTAAGACGGGGCTTGCAACGATCGCTGCGAGTCTTGATGTCGTGACACCGACGGTGACTGATTCTGATGGACGGTTCGTTCTACAGGATCTTGGTCCAGAACGTGTTGCGACACTCGAGATCGAGGCCTCGGAAATCGAACGGACTCAATTGAGAGTTTCGACCTCTTCCAATGCGAAGGTGGGCAATGCGAAGTTGGGGGCAATGGTGCTGTCGCCCCAATTCGAACACAAGTGTGGCTCCGCTCGTACTATCAGAGGGCGAGTTTTTGACGTCAACTCGAGTGCTCCGATCAGTGATGTTCAGATCACGATTTCCAAGGCGATTGGCCGTGTCATTACCGATGCAAATGGTCAGTTCGAATTTCAGGGGGCACCGAAGCTCGACAAGTATGGCGTCATGGCGGTGCCGTTCCAGAATCAGCCCTATCTCATTGGCAGCCGGTCCGTGTCCGATTCAGACGATTCGAAGCCCGTGACGGTCGATATCGGGCTGACTCGCGGCATCGCATTCTCGGGACGTGTCCTGGATGCCGAGACAGGCCGGCCGGTGCAATCACAGGTCGCCTACTTTCCACTCTACCCGAATCCTCAGGTGAAGCCCGAAATGGGTTACAGTGCGGCTGGCGGTGGTGGCGCAATCAGTGAAGCCTACACCTTCTGGGGCGACTCATTTACGATTGCCGTATTACCAGGCCCGGGAGCCATTTGTATCCAGACGTCCGAAAAAAGGCGTTACGTTCCGGTCCGCGTGGATCCACTCGATTTTTTCAAAAACAACGAATACGGCGGCGACAAGAAGAGTCTGACGCGTAGTAATTTCCTGTTGACCCAGGATCCGAAAGCGGGGCAAGTCTCGATGCTGGTCCAGGATCAGTACAATGCGATCATCCTGGTGAATCCGAAACCGGGCGATTCTGCCATGAACCAGGAGATTCGATTGCAACCGAGAAAGTAAGGACAAAATCGCCGATACGACCGAGCCCCTTGGATAATTTCCCGCCACCGGGCTTGCCCCCCGGTGGGTCCACGGACTTTGCACTATGTGACGAATTCCAGAGCGAAGTGGCGACTGCGGCCAAGTCCAATCATCTCAACTTCGGGCCGAAGATTACCATCCAGCTTACGCAGGACGCTCGCCGTGGATCATCAGGTCAAAAGACCACGACTCAAAGGACTCGTAATCTCAAGTGGCCTCGATAACGAAAGCGGATCGGATTAGGATGATGTCAGAAGCACGGATCTGGTGGGACGCAAGTTCCATCTCCTCAACTTTTGACAAGCGCCGATTTGATTATGACCACGAATGAACTCTTGAGCGCCACGGAATACGCCGAGCGGAAGTTGGATTTGCCTGAGAACGGCCGCTGGACCGAACTCGTTGCCGGGCACATCGTGACCTATCAACCGCCCGACGACGACCACGGCAATGTCGTGCGAAATCTGCTGCTGGCCTTCTCCAATTTCGCCCACAAAACGCAGCAGGGATATGCCTGTTTTGATATTGGTCTGATCGTCCGACGCGCTCCTGATACCGTCCGCTGTCCTCCTGCCTGTTTCTTTCTCGAAGGCGAACGCTTCGCCGAGATCGACAATCTGATCGCCACCCGGCGGCCGACCGTCGTTGTCGAGATCGCTTCGACCAATGACCGGCGTCTCAAGCTTCAGACCCGCGTCGAAGAATATCTGGAACTGGGAATTCCACTCGTCTGGGTCATCGATCCACATGAAAAACAGGTTCACGTGTTCGAACCGGGTCGAATCAGCAAACGCTACGGCGAAACCAGAACTCTCTACGGTGGGGCTGCATTTGAGGGCTTTGAAACACCTGTCGCCGATCTATTTGTCCTGCCGACCTGGTGGGAGCAGAGAGCAAGCAAGAACGGCAAGGGTCAAGCGAATGCGTAGAACCTGCTATTCCCGTGTCAGCGGGGGGGCGGCTCGTAAGCTTCAAAGGTTGGTCTGCGGCTATTTCTCGACTTCCCCCTCGGTAATATCGTCCATTGGCAGACCTGCCAGCAACCGCATTTGCGCCCGCAAGAGCGGTGCATTGGGTGCGCGGGGAACTCGGCGATAGGATCCATCAGGCTGCATCTCTCGGGTCTTGACATTGTCACTCAACATCACGGGAAGAATCTGCTCCAGAATATGCTTCTTCAGCGACGGCTGAAGGACCGGAAACATGACTTCGACCCGCCGCACGAAGTTGCGCGGCATCCAGTCGGCGCTCGATAAGAAGACGTCGGCCTCTTCACCCTGACCGAACGCATAAATGCGGCTGTGCTCCAGGAAACGGTCGATGATGCTGGTCACCCGGATATTGTCAGAGACTCCCGGTATTCCGGGACGCAAGCAACAGCTGCCCCGACATTGAACTTGAATCTGGACACCCGCCTGTGAGGCACGATAGAGCGCTTCAATGACTGAGCGATCGACCAGGGCGTTGAGCTTCACAATAATCTGACCGACCTGCCCGGCTTTCGCGCGATCGGTTTCGCGTTCGATTAACTCCAGGACTTTCGGCAGCAGATCGTTGGGGGCCGTAAAAAGCCGTTCCCAGGAATGACCGCGTGAATAACCCGTCAGCAGATTGAATAGAGCGGTTGCGTCCGCACCGTACTTATGACGGCACGTGAACAGCCCCAGATCGGTATAGATTTTGGCGGTCGTGGCGTTGTAGTTTCCCGTTCCCAGGTGGACGTAGCGTCGCAGCTTGGGGCCTTCCTGCCGGACGACCAACGTCACTTTGCAATGCGTCTTCAAATCCATGAATCCATAGACGACGTGGACCCCCGCCCGTTCCATTTGACGCGCGAAATTCACATTTGTGTGTTCGTCGAATCGGGCCTTCAACTCCACGACGGCGGTGACATTCTTGCCGTTATCCGCCGCATTGATCAAAGCCTTGATAATCGGGCTGTCGCTGCCGGTCCGATACAGCGTCTGCTTGATGGCCAGCACGTCGGGATCGATCGCCGCCTGATTAATGAAATCAATCACGCATTGAAAGGATTCATAAGGGTGGTGTACCAGGATGTCGCGTTTGCGAATCTCTTTAAAAACGTCGCTTCCTTCAGGCAATCCCGTTGGACGGCGCGGGGTAAAGGGTTCATCCTGGAGTTGAGCAAATCCTTCGATTCCCACGAGTGACATCAGGCAGGTCAAATCCAACAGGCCATTGACTTCATAGATTTCCTGATCGAGCAGTTCTAAGGGCTGGCGAATCGCTTCAATCAACTGCGGATTCGCTCCCGCCGCGACCTCCAGTCGAATCGCATCCCGCGTTCTCAGTGCCTTCAGTCCTTCTTCAATGGCCTTGGACAGATCCTGCAGGACATGGTCGCCGTCGATGTCCAGATCCGCGTCTCGCGTCATCCGCATCGCCGTCCAATACAGGACGGCCGAGCCACCAAACAACTGTTCCAATCGCGATCCCACGAACTGTTCCAGCAGGACGTAGTCCGCCCCTTCTGACGGCAGCTTGATCAACCGCGGCAAGACGTTGGGAATCTGGACGACAGCCAGTAACCGTCGGGGACCACCCAGGCGGGGACCTCGCTGTTGAATGATAGCCGCCAGATACAGTCCTCGGTTCCGCAAATGGGGCGGCGGATGGCTGGGGTCAATCGCCATTGGGGTCAGAACTGGATAAACCGTCTGATCAAAGTACTCCTCCATGAACTCGAGCTGCTTGGCGTTCAAGTCTTCAGGTGAGAGCAGACGAATTTGCTCTTTCTTCAACTGTGGCAAAATGCGGTCATTAAGGCAGGCATATTGTCTCGCGACCAGTTCGCGGACCCGTTTGTGCGTGCGTTCAAATTGTTCCCTGGCCGTCAGCTGGTCAGGAATCGGATCTTCCGGCTCAGAGACTCCGTGAACCTGAGAACGCAGTCCCGAAACCCGCACCATCATGAATTCATCGAGATTGCTGCTGAAGATGCTCAGAAACTTGACGCGCTCCAATAATGGATTGGCCTCATCCTCTGCTTCTTCAAGAACTCGCGCGTTGAATTCCAGCCAGCTCAATTCGCGGTTCACGAAATGAGATGGGCCAAAGGTTTGATCGGCAGGCGGCGTCGTGGGGGACATGGTCGAAACTCAAAGGAATTTGTAGCCAATCTCACAAGTGATTGGGGAGCGTGGCGCAATGTTCGGACAGACGTCCCCTATTGTCGAGGCTGGACGAATCCTGGCGCGCGTCTGGCGGCACTGGATGGTCAATCTGGAGCTGCGTCTTTGACGATTGCCCTTCGCGATCGTCGATTTCCTGCCTCTGGCATTTACTACAGCGGTTTGACGTTGAGTTCGCCTGTGCCACTGCTTTGGGGTTGAACTCAATCCTCAAGCAGTGCTGTTTCGAGCGCGTCTTTGCACTGCTTCCGCCGATTACAGCGGCAAGCAGTGGCACGAGACCCGATGCTCAATGCGGAAGACGCAAGGTCAAACCGCTATAAAAATCTTGAGTTGAGTCGTCAAATACCATTGGACATACGCCGGACGTTGACTTTGGCACTCAATCATTCCCTTCAAGGCTCATTAAGGCATCTTCGCGGCTATCATAGATCGGCCAGAGTGAATCGAGTTTGGTAATTCGCATCAGTTCGGTGGCCATTCCATTCGCACCGCACAAGACGAATTCTCCACCCCTGCTTTTCACCAGTTTGTAGCAACGCAACATCAAGGACAGAAAGACAGATCCGACAAACTTCAGTTTGCTCAGGTCGAATACGACATTCGGCAGTTTGACCGACTTAATCGGTTGCAACACAATCAGTGCTGCCTGGTCAATCAATTCCCATCCCAACTCCTCGCAATGCCCACTCGGCGAGACGATCAAAGTATCACCTCGCCACTTCAATTGAAAACTGTTCTGTAATTCGGCCATCTGCAAGATTCCATCGAATGAACTATATTTTGCGGGTTCTTCTGCGATAGTGACCCGAGGACAAAACGGCCTCAGTTTGTCATCCCAACCGAGCGGCGCCTAGAGGGGACGACCCGATGCTGCATAAATTGTGCCAACGTTGGTCTACATTCGACGATAGCGCCATTCAGGCAGAACTTCCGGTTGATATCGAATCCGTGGTTTCGAGGATTGCATACCCAGCATAGAATGAACTCCGTCGGGGCATCTGGATGTTAGAATTTGACATTGATACTGTTCGCGGCCACGAATGAGTCTTTAT
>JAQGHT010000484.1 GCA_028291565.1 Planctomycetaceae bacterium
GCTTGCCGCGCGGGTTCAGACGGGCGAGATTTCCGGCGCGAAGCTCGATTCCTTCAAGAAGCAATTGCAGCCTGTCTTAAGTCGAATTCTGACAGGCGATGAGAAGCAACCAATAATCCTCGATGCCGCCCTGCTAGCAACCAGCTGGAAGGATCCGGCTGGGCTGGCGACTGTGAGAAAGATTCTGTCGAGTGACGGCCAGCCCGCGCCTCGTCGGATTCAAGCTCTCGAAGCCTTGGTCGCGGCAAAGGACCCGGGACTGATTGACACTGCCTCCATAATCCTGTCCAACAAGAATACGGGATCGATCGATTTTCGAGGTCAAGTGTTGGCCGCACTGGGACGCATGTCAGAGCCATCAGTTGCGACCCTGGTGCTCCGGTTGTACAGCCAGCTGGAACCGGAATTGCAACCACGGGCTATCGAGTTATTGACTCAACGAGTGGATTGGAGCAAGGCTTTGCTGGCTGCAATCGGCGCAAAGACGATTCCGTCCAATGCGTTGAATGTCAATCAGGTTCGCAAGCTGCTGGCGACGAAGGACCCCGAATTAGTCCGGCAGGTTTCAGCAACTTGGGGGACTCTGCGCGATCAGCGAAATCCACAGCGCGAACAGGTGATTGCCGATATGCGGCAGTTCCTGCGCAAAGCCGAGGGAAATCCCCATGAAGGCAAGAAGGTGTTCACCAAAGTCTGCGGCCAATGTCACAAGCTTTACGGCGAAGGGGTCGATGTGGGACCCGATATTACGTTGAATGGTCGCAGCTCTTTCGAACAACTGCTGTCCAACGTCTTCGATCCCAGCTTGGTCATCGGTGCGTCCTATCAGGCGCAGACAATTGTCACAACCGAAGGACGGGCTCTCACCGGACTGGTGGCTGAGGACAGCGATCAACGAGTCGTTCTGAAAGTGCAAGGCGGTAAGCTGGAAACGATCCCACGGAACCAGATCGAAGATTCCAAAAAAAGCAATCTGTCGATGATGCCCGAAGACTTGGAAAAGCAACTCAAGCCGCAAGAGTTGGCCGACTTGTTCGCATACATTACATTGGACAAACCGCCAACTGATCCTGCAGCCAAACGACTGCCTGGAACCAAGAGTGTTACGCCACGCGAGACAACCGACCCGGCACAATTCGACGAACTCGTCCACGAAGTCGCTCCGGGATTCCACGTGGCGGCTTCGGGCGAAAACGGCGTTGCGATTCTCGCGGAACATTCCGGACGGCCAGGAGTCCTGCGAACCCATCCCCTGGAAAAAAATCGCCCCTGCATTTTGACAGGAGTTTTCAAGCTTTCCGAGGGAAAGAAACCACATTTGATCCTGGACGTTTCACACGATCCACGGGGTGATTGGCGACTTGTCGTCGCCGTGAATGGAGAACGCATGCTGGACGAGATGATCGGCAAGGAAACAACGAAAAGCGGCTGGGCCAGCTTTGATGTTGATCTGTCGAAATTTTCCGGTAAAGAGGCCAAAATCCAGCTGATTAATCAGGCAAACGACTGGCGCTATGAGTTTGGCTATTGGGGGCGGGTTGAGTTGATTGAGTAAATCGCAAACGATTTCCGCAGTGGAATTCGCAAGATTTCAGACGTGCACGGCCCACTCCGGGTTATCACATTTCCGGCGACATTCATGACACACAGAATTCGAGGACCTCAAATGCAACTGTCTCCCCGTTGGAATGTCGCAGCCGTGACCGTCGTTGTGGCGTGTTGGGCGTCTCAGTTCGCCGCTGCCGGGGATTGGCCGCAGATTCTCGGACCACAACGAAATGGCGTCGCGGCAGGAGAGAAGCTCAACACGAATTGGAAGGCGAGCGAAGGTCCGAAGGAACTGTGGCAGAAGCCCGTTGGGAGTGGTCTAGCGGGCGTCGCTGTCGTCAAAGGGGTCACGTATGTCTTCCATCGATTGAAAAATCAAGAACTGCTCGAAGCGGTGGATGCTCGAACCGGAAAAAGCCGCTGGAAAGCGAGTTGGCCTACGGATTATGACGACACCATTGCCGGTGATAACGGCCCACGTTGTGTTCCTGTCGTGTCGGGGGATCATGTTTACGCATTCGGCGCGGCGGGGACTCTGGCATGTATCCAAACTCAGGATGGAAAAATCGTCTGGAGTAAGAACGTCGGAGCCGATTACAACGCTCCACGGGGCTACTTCGGTGTCGGCAGCACGCCAATCGTGGATAGCGGGGTGTTAATCGTCAATGTTGGTGGCCCTGCCGACAAGGCGGGAATCGTGGGTTTTGATCCGAAGACGGGTGACGAACTTTGGAAAACTGTCGCGGATACCGCCAGCTATTCCGCACCGGTCGCTACGACCGTCAATGGTGTGCGTCACGTCATTTGCATTACCCGCTTGAAGTGTGTTTCACTCGATCCGAAGAATGGCAAAGTGCGATTCGAATTCCCGTTTGGTAAGCGGGGACCAACCGTCAATGGCGCCAGTCCACTCGTCATGAACGACAACTTTCTGGTCACCGCTAGCTATGGGATCGGAGCGACACTCGCAAAGATCGGAACTTCGTCGGTCGACCTGATCTGGAGCGACGACGAGATCCTTTCCAGCCAGTATTCGACACCAGTATTCGTGGACGGATACGTTTACGCCGTTGAAGGCCGGCAGGACGCCGGGCCCGCCAGCTTGCGTTGTTTTGATCCATTGACGAAGAAAATCGCGTGGGAAAAAGAAGGTTTTGGTTTAGCCACACCGATTCTCGCAGGAAACCAATTGCTCTTGATGAGAACCGATGGCGAATTGGTGGTTGTGGCGGCAAATCCCAAAGCCTATCAGGAACTCGCGAAAGCGACTCTGTTCGACAACACGACTCGGGCCTTGCCGGCTCTGTCCAATGGGCTGCTCTATGTCCGAGACACCAAAACCTTGAAATGTTTCGATTTGAGTGCGAATTAACAGTTTAATCCAGCGAGTACAGGGCGTCAGTCCAACGGATTTCTGGCGCTCCGCGCCCGAGCCCATGACGCCTTGAGATCGGCGTAAGGCAGAAATTCCCATCAGTGGTGTCTGAAGGCGACGACGGACGGGAGTGTCTATTCGGTAAGTCGTCACGATTCTGCGAGTATTGCGGCAAAGTGGTTTTTCAGCTTTTCTGCATAAGTGTGGTGCATACTCCGTCGAATAGTCTCTCTTCTGTTGATCTTCAATTGGCCGAACGGAAAGTGCAGAACGGATGCTGCCGAACCGAAATCTGTCCTCTCTATGCAGCATTACAAATTTGCATGATTCAAACCAATGTCACGCTAAAACTTGCCAATTTGCGGTAGTTCTCGCGATTCGCGCGACGTGTCGCAAATTGAAGTTGATAGAATGGGGAAAGTGTGCAAAGCTTGCGGTGTCGTCGCGATTAAGTTTCTTGTTGGTTTCGGAGTTTCTTTCCATGGATGTGTCTCGTCTCTTACAAGTTGTCTCAAGCTTCGCAGGAGCCTTGGCTAAGCGACAACGCCGCCGTAAGGCCCCTTTTTTCGCGACCGATTCAGTCGAGACGCTGGAAACGCGCGTCGTGCCGGCTGCGATACAGGTCGTTCCGGTGGCGGGAACAACGACATCAGAATCCGGCGGCACCGCACAATTTACGGTGATTTTGACGACTCAACCCAAGAGTAACGTCACGATTCCGCTGGTGAGCAGCAACACGGCCGAAGGCACGGTCAACGTCAAACAGCTGGTTTTCACCGCGAAGAATTGGTCAACCCCACAAACCTTCACAGTCAAGGGGATCGATGACACCGTCGTGGATGGGGACAAAGCCTATCACGTAACGTTGGGCAAATTCAGGACGACCGACAAAGGCTACAAAGCTCTGACTCCGATCACCGAGAATCTGATCAACCTCGACAATGATGTCCCTGGCATTAATGTGACTGCTGGTAACAACTTGCAGACCACAGAAGCCGGCGGCAAAGCGACTTTCACCGTCAAACTGGCGACGAAACCGACTGCGAATGTGGTCATCCCATTACAAAGTACCAACTTGCAGGAAGGGACGGTCACATCTTCGCTGACTTTCACGCCGACGAATTGGAATCAGTCGCAAACCGCGACGATTACAGGCGTTAACGATGCTGTTGTTGATGGAAATCAAGCCTATCAAATCGTGTTTGGTGCGGCCACCAGTGCGGATACCGCATATGCGGGCAAGACGCCAAGTCCGATTTCCGTGACAAATATCGACAACGACGTTGCCGGATTGTCGGTCTCCCCGAAAACTGGCCTGACTGTCGATGAGGGCGCTTCCAAGAATGTCGCTTTCAAGTTAACCGCCCAACCGGCCGATGACGTGACAGTCACACTCATGGTCAACGTCGGCGACAGTCAAGCGACCTTGTCCACCACCACTTTGACTTTTTCTCCAGCGAATTGGAATACAACGCAAAACGTTGCGATCAACGGACTGCTTGGTGACGGCATCGACGGGGATCAGCCATTCGCCTTCACAGTTGACACATCCAGCACGGATGCATTGTTCAATAATTTGCCAACTCAAACTGTTTCAAGCATAATTCACGATACCGAGGCTCCAGCCCCGAATTATGATGGCACGTACACGGGATCTTATTCCGGATCTGTGAAGATTTTCGGAGTGACCACTCCTCAAAACGGCAATATTGCGGCGACAGTCTTGGGCAATACATTTACGATGACCCAGCCGTTTACCGCCTCGGGGACGCTCGCCGGAGACGGAACAGTCAACGTCACCGTGCCGGTTTCGCCAAGCGAGTTTTCAGGTTTGAAATTTACAGGGACAACGAAGAAAAATTCCGACGGATCAGTCACAGTTTCCGGGACTTGGACGGTTAATAAACCCCTGGCTTCGGGCGGTGGGACTTGGACAATAACCAAAGCGGCCCCCATGGCCTGAATCCGATTAAGGATTAGCGAAGCAATAACAGTCGGTACTTCAAGCCACGCGACGATGTCGCGTGGCTGTAGGACGGACATTCCTGTCCGTCTGGCGCGATGTCGGACAGGGGGCGTCCTGCAAATAGTTCCGACACTTATTGATTCGCCAGTCCTAACCTTATACTGGCGTCGAAACCGAAGTCGGAATGCTTAGGGAGAATGCCCCGAAACGCGGGGATTCTCACGATACCAGTGACAAAAACCGGGCACGCAAAGTTCAAGCGTTCTAGACCGGCGTTGATCGAACGGTCAGGAATAATTGCCGCACCCGGCACACGGAGGTTCAAACTATGGCCACGGCCACACAATGGTGGCATAAACGGGATGAGCAGATCATCTGCACATTGTGCCCACGGGAATGCGCTTTACGCGACGGGCAGCGTGGATTCTGCTTCGTCCGACAAAACGTGGCAGACGAAATGGTCTTGACCACCTACGGTCGCAGTTCAGGCTTTTGTATCGATCCGATCGAGAAGAAGCCTCTCAACCATTTCCTACCAGGCACCCCCGTGCTCTCTTTTGGCACGGCGGGTTGCAACTTGGGCTGCAAGTTCTGCCAGAACTGGTCGATCAGCAAAGCGAAGGAATTCGATGATCGGACGGACATCGCCGGTCCCGAAGCGATTGCGCGCGCGGCCGTGCAGCATGGTTGTCGCAGCATCGCGTTTACGTACAACGACCCGGTCGTCTGGGCTGAATATGCGATCGACACGGCCCGTGCCTGTCACGAATTGGGCCTGAAGACAGTCGCAGTAACAGCGGGATATATTTCGAAGGAAGCGCGCGGAGCATTCTATGAAGTCATGGACGCCGCGAATGTTGATCTGAAGGGATTCACTTCCGAGTTTTATCAGCATGTGACCTTGTCGAAGTTGGAACCTGTGCTGGAAACTCTGCGTTGGCTCAAGCATGAGACTAATGTCTGGTTCGAAATCACGAATCTAATGATTCCCGGCGAAAACGATTCCGCTGCCGAAACATCAAAAATGTGCGACTGGATCGTTGAGAATCTCGGGCCCGATGTTCCCGTCCATTTTACGGCATTTCATCCGGACTTCCGGATGCAGGATATCCCGCGAACTCCTCCCGAAACTCTATTACGAGCCCGGCAGCAGGCCTTATCAGCCGGAATTCGATATCCCTATGTGGGCAACATTCATGACGTCCTGGGGCAGAGCACCTATTGCCACAACTGCAAAGAAATGTTGATCCAGCGAGATTGGTATGTACTCGGGAATTACTCACTACAGGGTAATTCCTGCGGTCATTGTGGTACGGTGATTCCAGGAGTGTTTGAAAAACGTCCAGGAAACTGGGGCGCCAAACGTCAGCCCATTCGGATTTCCCAACCGCAAACCGTTCCGCTTTCATTGCCCTCGAAAGTCCCACCACTTCAGGCATTGCCAGTAAA
>JAQGHT010000606.1 GCA_028291565.1 Planctomycetaceae bacterium
CCGCCGTGACTCCCTCTGCCTGACCGGGATCCTGGGCGAGTTTTCCCGTTAGAACATCATGCGAGACCTGGAGTTGTTCCAGGATGTTCGTCTTCAGAGCTTCGGTAGGAATCAAAGCCGCAGGCAAAACGGACGTGTCCTGTCCGGGCTGGTACGGGAAATTCACGTAATGCCACGGCCCACGATGAAATTTGTCGATCGGATGCCCCTGTGCTTCTTCCGCCTTCATCCCGCGCGGAGGACGAATGAAATCGCTCCATGTGGACGCCCGCATGAAGAGGTATTCATCCTCGGGAACGTCCAGCCCGGCTGGCTTTTTGAAGTACAAATCATAATGGGGATGTTGTTTGAGAATCTTCGCGACCGCCAATCGTTCGTCTGCGGACATTCGACTAAAGGCGATGCGAGCCACCGTGATATGGCCGATGTCGTTCCAGGCGAATACCTCATTGGCGCAGACCAGAAGGAATAAACAAACGAGCACATTCAGTATTCGGGATCGCAGCATGATTTTCTTTGGCTCCGACATCATCGGTCAGTGATTTCCTGGTTCTCAAATAAACGTTCCAGTATTAAGAATCTCAGTGTCACATTCCAAATTTTTGATGAACTTTGAGAAATGCGAGGTCATTGACCATGCGTATTTATAGCGGTTTAACCTTGCACTTGCCTATTTTTCCCCCCTCTCCCCGGCGTACCAGGGCGAGGGGAGAGGGAAACGTACGAACACATCGGCCGGCAGGTCCAAAGTTAAACCGCTGTAGCTGGCCGGAGTGCTGGTTTCCTTGATATCACGCGCGGTTAAGAATGAGACGTTGGATCGCGGGGATCAGTATGGATAAAGACTCATTCGTGGCCGCGAACATGATAACTCCTCTTGACCGATTTCACCTGACCGTTTATTGTCCGCGGCACTTGCCTTCATCCTATCATTTTGGAGTTGTTCTGCGCCTGGAAAAACCGAGGTTCCCTCGTTCCAGGCACCCGCGGATCAATCCTCCCACCAGCAAACTTCCTCAAATCGATCGAACGATCCTGTATCTACCGGCAGCTCATTCCTTGTGAGCGGGCGCCGGGCTGTTTCGTTCATGCACTTTCAACTCGACACGTCCAAGGCCGAATCCTCATGGAAAAGGGTAATGTCATGAATTGCTGGCTACCAAGGATGGCATGTCTGGGCCTGTTGCTCTTTAGCGGTTGCTCGGAATTGAATCTGTTCCGCCTGCAAAATGCGGACAAAGATAAGGAAGAAGAAAAGAATGACCGCAGCAAGGAGACGGTCAAAGTCGGCGATTATGCGACGGTTTCCGGCAACACCTGGATCGCGGTCCACGGCGTCGGATTCGTCACGGGCTTGAACAATACTGGCGAGGATCCCGCACCGTCTGTGTATCGCACGCAACTCGAAACCGAAATGAAAAAGCGAGGCATCACGAATTCCAAGCAGCAGCTGGAATCGCCCACCACGGCGCTCGTCTTGCTGACGGCCTACTTACCGGTCGACATTCGCAAGGGAGATTCATTCGATGTCGAAGTCCGGCTGCCACCGAACACCGAAGCCACCAGTCTGGCCGGTGGATGGTTGTTGCCGGCGGAATTGACCGAGCAGGCGAATATCCAAGGTCAGGGGACCTTGAAAGGCAAAATCTTCGGACGCTGCCAGGGTCCCATTCTGGTTTCCATCGGTAAAGGAGAAAACCAGGACGGAGTCTTGAAACGAGGCCGGATTCTGGGAGGTGGCAGAGCCTTGAAGGAACGCTCACTTGGGCTCAATCTACGTAGCGAATTCCAGAGTGTCCGTAATACCAGCCGTATTGCGACGAAGATTGGAGCCCGCTTCCATTTCCATGACCACGGTCAGAAGAAGTCACTCGCGGAAGCCAAGAACGACCAATATGTACTGCTCAAAGTCCATCCCCGATATAAAGAAAACTATCCTCGCTATCTCAATGTTGTGAAAAACATTGCGTTCCGTGAAAACGATTTGCAACGTCGTGACCGCATGGAGCGACTGCAGGACGATCTCCTCAATCCCGAAAAGTCTGCCCTTGCAGCCATTCAATATGAAGCGATCGGTACGGAGTCGGTGCCCTTTCTGAAAAAGGGATTGAATGATCCCAGTCCTGAAGTGCGGTTATATTCAGCCGAAGCTCTGGCATATCTGGCCAATGAATCTGGCGCCGCGGAATTGGCGAAGCTGGCGAAAGAAGAACCGGCATTTCGCGTTTATTGCGTGGCGGCATTGGCAGCCTTGGACGAAGCGGTCTGCTATCAACTGCTCCGTGACCTCATGGACGAACCCAGTGCTGAGACCAAGTACGGCGCATTTCGCGCCATGTGGACGATGGATAAGGACGACCCGTTCATTCGCGGGGCTTTCCTGAACGATCACTTCTATCTGCATGTGATCGATACCAAGGGTGAGCCCATGATCCACTTGACCCGGCATAAACGGCCTGAAATCGTGTTGTTCGGAACCGAACAGAAATTCCGCCTGCCGTTGGCGTTGACCGCGGGCAACTTCATCAATGTGAACGCCCAGGCGGGTGCGGAAGCCATCACATTGACCCGTTTCGAAGTGGGCAAGCCCGACCAGCGCCGGGTTGTTTCTCCGCGAGTTGCTGACGTGATCCTCGCAGCGGCCGACATGGGTGCCACGTACCCTGACATCGCACAGCTCGTGACTCAAGCGGCGTCACAATACAACGTGGAAGGCCGCGTCGAACTGGACGCCCTGCCACAAGCAGGACGTCGTTACTATCGTTCCGCTGGCGGCGAAAAGGGAGACAAAAAGAAGGGCACCAAGATCGGGCGGCCCGCGACCAATCCGAACCTGTTCCCGACCCTCAATGGGATGGGCGAAACGCCTGAAGACTTGGACGAATCCGAGTCCGGTGAGACACCGAGCGAGTCTGGCTCGACTCCGCCGGTGGAGGCGGAGATCGCGGCGAAAGATTCTGGCACTGCAAGTCTGAAGGACATTCGTAAAAACAAGAAATCCGCTCGAAAGGCGGAGCCTGAGGAAGACGCGGAACCTTCGGATGAAGAGTTGCCGCCCTCGAAAGAGACGGCGAAAGAAACGGCGAAGTCGAAGGATAGTCCCCCGCCCCAGTCCGCGCCGCCATCTCAAGGGGGTAAGAAATCATGGCTGAGCTTCAATCTCTTCGGGAAAAAGAAATCCGTTGACCCTGAAACAGACGGTGATTCAACGTCTCCTGCCACAGATGCCGCGCCTGTGAAGGGCGATGGCGCACCTGCGAAGAGTGATGGAAAGGGGCCGCCGACTCAAGGAGAGGGTGCGAATTTCCAAATTGAATAATGATCGAGACATAACGCCGGCCTGAGTTGGCCGTGAAGATGATTTTTCTCGCGGGAGTGATTGTCACTTCTGCAATACGTGATGGCCGTTCGAAATGTGCCAATCTGAACCGCGCGAAGTCGATGTCCTTGAATCGCAGCTTTCCTGGCTGCACGTGTTCCCACCTCTGGCCCGTTTTTCACGGCGAGAGGGGAGATTGAGTCCCTGATGCTGAAGTCCCTCGAATTGTTCGGCTTCAAAAGCTTTGCCGACCGGACGTTGTTCGAGTTCGCGGCAGGCATCACCTGCGTCGTTGGCCCCAACGGCAGCGGTAAGAGCAATGTCGTGGACTCGATCAAGTGGGTCTTGGGCGATCAAAGCCCAAAGAGTCTCCGCGGCAAAGAGATGACCGATGTCATCTTCAACGGTTCAGGCGGACGCAAGCCGGCTGGCTATGCGGAAGCCACGCTGACGTTCGACAATTCGAAGAACATCCTCAATGTCGACACGACTGAGGTCCAGATCGGCCGCCGCATCTATCGCAGTGGCGAAGCAGAATATCTGATCAATCGTGCTCCCGCCCGGCTGAAAGACGTCAAAGACTTGTTCCTGGGAACGGGTGCGGGAACTTCGGCCTATAGCATCATTGAGCAGGGCCGCGTGGATGCTTTGCTGCAGGCCACCAACGTCGCTCGCCGGAGCGTCTTCGAAGAAGCGGCCGGGATCAGCAAATTCAATCTCCGAAAGCAGGACGCGCTCCGCAAACTGGAACGCGTGGCACAAAACCTCGTTCGGTTGACGGATATTGTGGATGAAGTCCGCGGCCAGCTGACGACTCTAAAATCTCAGGCCACGAAAGCCCAGAAGTTCCGGGAATACACCGAAGAACTGAAAACTCTGCGGGTCGGTCTGGCGGCTGATGACTACCGAGTCCTATCCGTTGATCTGGAAAAGCTGCGTCTCGAAATGACCCGCATTTCCGGCGGACTGGCAGAATTGACTCGGGATCACCAGCAGATTGAAACTCAGCAATCGTCTGTTGATTCTCTCGTGGCCGAGTGCGAAGATCGTTTGCGCGCTGTCGAGCGTCTG
>JAQGHT010000636.1 GCA_028291565.1 Planctomycetaceae bacterium
CTCCCAATTTGGCTTCGACGACCGTGCCCGCCTGGCCGCCCGCCGGATGAACATAGCCGACAGAGGGGACTTGCTGAGCCCGCAATTCACCATCGGAAAGCAAAGTAGTCAGGCAGACCACGATGACCGAAAGCCCGGTCATGTTTCGATTGGCTGATCGATCCGCAAGATTCCGCATGGAAGTCCTTTATACTTTTCGCGGCCACGAATGAGTCTTTTTCAAGACTAATCCCCGCGATCAAACGACTTATTCTTAACCGGGCACGGCATAGTTTCCTGAGGCCTGTTATCGCGCGCTCACCTTGCGTTTGCCGGTCGATTCTTGAGATTCGACGGAAGATTCTCTGTCTTCCGCGGCAC
Organism: Planctomycetaceae bacterium; assembly: GCA_028291565.1. Taxonomy (GTDB): domain Bacteria; phylum Planctomycetota; class Planctomycetia; order Planctomycetales; family Planctomycetaceae; genus JAKFVC01. The sequence continues at coordinate 361 of JAQGHT010000636.1, forward strand.
ACCCAAAGTTAAACTGTTCTAGTATCCCAAGACCTGCAATTCTGACAATCCCGCGATCCCGTCTTCGCGCCAGACACCCAGCAATTGGAGTTTGACGAATCGCCCTTTTGCGAACGGAACCTGCAAGATTGCACCGTAATCGGGTGTTCCAGCCGCACCTGGTGCGGGGGGGACAACTCCAATCGCCGCCGGAACAGTCGGAGACGTGTCGCTACTGACGTAGATTTCGACTTCTTTCCAGCCACGGTGCGTTCCGCTAACTTCGTTGCAATTCCAGATCCGAATTCCTGAGACGGTCCGTTCTGCTCCGAGGTCGAGCACGATGGTCGTCAAGCGTTTGGATGGATGGAGCCACATCGTTTTGACGTCAACCGAATTCCAGACTCCATCCAGCACGGCCGCTGCCGGACTATCCGGCGAATCGGCGGTGGCTCGCACGACTTTGACTCCGGGCAGCGTCTGAGCTGACATCATTCGCATGGCAATTGCCAATCGTTGGGCGCTCCAGGCGGCTTCGGCCAATTCCGGACGTTTGGCCGCGGCGGCGATAATCGCCTGCAGGCGATCTCCCAAACCGGTCAATTGTGCGTCCTGTGCGGCAGTGACCTCGATTTCAACACCACGTCGGGTCAGCACGTCATGCTGATGATTCACCGTAATGGCTCGATACGCCGCGGACAAAGCGGCTGCCAGCGCCGGGGAATCGACGTAAATCTTGGGCAACAACATTACCAGCGTTTCTGGTGGCGGGTCGCTGGCCCCTGACAACGCCGTTAACGCGGGAATGGCGCGCTCAGGAGCCGGAGCAGCCAGGGCGAGTTCCAATAAGGGCTTGCCCGCGCCTGGAGATTGAACTTTCTGCAGTTCCTTAATGGCGACCGGCCAGACTTCGGCCTGCTTTTCCCGGCCAAGAATCGCAATCATTCCCGGCAGTGTGCGGTCCGGTTGATTAAATTTGCGGAGCAATTCCAGAGTGTTTGAAACGAGTACGGAATTGTCCGAATGCAGACTTTCCAGCAGCAGCGGTAAAGCCACCTCTTGTTCTTCCCACAAGATTTCCGCGGCTTTCTTCACACTGCCGCGTTCCTTGGAAGCCAGCTGCTCCATTCCAACACGCAAGCGGCGGCGCACGGTACGGTGACGTTCGATCATCGTCTGCAGCTCACGAGCCGCTGCTCCCTGTTCGGTGGTTGGCGCTGCAGCCAGGAGTGTTTCGATCGCAGTCGCCGCGTCGTCGAGTTTTCCTTCCTTGACCGCCAGTTTGGCCGCGGCCAATTGCTTCTCACGCGACTGGTCTTCCAGAAGTTGCCGCTGCTCTTCGAATTTTTCCTTGATGTCAGCGAGCTGCTTTTTATCGGCCTCAGTGAGCGATGCGACTTGCCGATCAAGCTCATCCAATTGCTTCTGTGCCGCGTCAAAGTCCTGTTTGGCAATCAGCTGGGTAGCAAGTTTCATCCCGCTCGAATGATCCAGAACCGCAGGCGCATTTTTCGCGGCGTCCTTCTCTTGGGCAGACTTTTCTCCGGCTGAGGACGCGGGGGCACCATCACCTGCCGGTGATTTTGTCCCCGAAACGGACGAATTGGCGGTTTCTGACTTGGCTGCCGAAGCTCCAGAGTCCCCGCATCCGGTCAGGTTCGAGATCGATAAGGCTAACAGCAATAACAACTTATAACGCAAATACATGGCGTGCTCGGAACTCGGTTGCGGTCGATTGAGAGGTACGCGATCCTCCACTCATTCTTGTCATCCAACTCCCCTAAGTTACAGCGCGGCCATTCGCTTTTCTATTCGAACCGGCCTTCGACTTCCAGTTCGCAAGGACCATCCGGCCCGAGGATTGACAGCAAGGGGCATGTCGCACATTTCGGTTTGGTACGACAGAAATCCTCGCCGACCTGAATCAACCACTCGGAAAGCTGGGCAAAATCGATTGCCGGACTTCTCAGCCGCTGTTCAAAGAATTCGGCAGTCTCGGATGGATCATCATGCCAGGAAGTCCATTGATGCCGGCAGGCAATGCGCCAGATTCCTCGAGTCAGAGGTAGGTGCTGGCTACGAAAAACCACGCAGGCCACTCGGTTGGCCAGACTTCGATCCTGTCGCGCGACGTCTTTGGACCATGTGGAAGGCGGGGTATCATCATCCGAGTCTGGGCGGAACTGCGTAGGATCGATCGATTCCAATGGGTCCTGGCCGAGGTCAATTTGTTCTTGCCACCAGACGGCGAGTTTATGCAAGAATGCGACCAGCGACGCACTGCAGTCGTATTGCTGCAGAAATTCCCATAATTCTTCGCGGCGGCAGCGAGCCACTTCCTGGACATCGCAGAGCCAGCTTTCGCCGAGTTCGGTCCAGGCCTGGGTGAATTTCGTCCGCGAAAGTTGACGTTCCAAAACAAATCGAACGCAACCTTGCCAGTTGCAGCGGTAAACATCGAGATCGATCCGGCCGTAATGTCGCTCGAGCAGATCGATCGCACTTCGGAAATCAGCTTCATCCATACATTCGATTCCATTTCACTATGGGGACAGAAGCCGCGGGTGTGGCCGGGATCGAGCGCAACTTCCTGACTTGATCAAATCTTCGGTGCGTTTGCTCCAACGTCCATACACACTACTTTCATCAGGCGACCCACGTGTTGTCCAGCGTGATGTTCTGATTCTTCAGCGCCGCCGAATTGGGACGGGGGTTCAAATTTCACATTTGGCCGTTGAATGCTCTGGAATCAAGGCGATCTCGGTAACAGTGGACCTTCTATTTTCCCCAGCATCTTTCGCTGCCAAATCTGAAGTTTGAACACTCGCTCCTTGAACTTTCGCCGGTCCTGCCACCGACTTGACGGTCTCTGGTGAAATGCGGGACAATCTGGTGTCTCAGTGCGGCGAAAATGTCGCTCCTCGCTTTTTCACATGAGGCTGATTGAATGACGTGTTTTGCTCAGCGGATTTCGACCTTCTCGTTCGTCGTTTTGATCTTCGCCACGAATCAGATTCGTGGGGCCGAGGATTTTTTCCGCGATCACGTGGCGCCGATTCTGGAGCGAAAATGTCTTAGTTGCCACGCGGGTGACGACGCAAAGGGCGGCTTTTCGCTGGAAACTGCGACCACTGCCAACCAGGGCGGCGACACAGGGCCCGCGTTTGAGGCCGGAAAACCGAACGAAAGCTACCTGTTGAAACTGGTCTCAGGCGACAAACCCAAGATGCCAAAGAATGGACCACCGCTCACGGCGGAACAGGTCGGCATCCTGCGGCGCTGGATCGAATCCGGAGCCAAATGGCCGGATGGTCCCAGACTCCAGGACCGCAAATTCGCTGGCGAAAAATGGTGGTCGTTCGACGCGATTACTCGGCCTCAGGTGCCGCAGTTTCCACCGGAATCGGCGCATTCCCAATTTGTCCGAACTCCCATTGATGCCTTTGTGTTGACGAAATTGCTGGAAAAGGGCCTGACACCCTCGCCCGAAGCGGATCGCCGCACGCTGATTCGGCGGCTGTCTTATGATTTGACGGGATTGCCTCCCACGCCGCGGGAGATCGATACATTCCTCAATGCTGTAGATCCTCGGGCGTACGAGTTACTGGTGGATCGGCTGTTAGACTCGCCGCGTTATGGAGAACGCTGGGCTCGGCATTGGCTGGATGTTGTACACTATGGTGACACCCACGGTTATGACAAGGATCAGCCGCGGCCAAATGCCTGGCCTTATCGAGACTATGTCATTCGTGCTTTGAATCAGGACAAACCGTATTCACAGTTCGTGCAGGAACAGATCGCCGGAGATGTCTTGTTTCCGAATTCTCAAGACGGAATCGAAGCTCTCGGTTTCATTGCGGCCGGGCCTTGGGATTTGATCGGCCACGCCGAAGTTCCCGAGACCAAGATTGATGGCAAGATCGCGCGGCATCTCGATCGTGATGATATGTCGGGAAATGCCATCGGCACATTCAACAGCCTGACCGTGCAGTGTGCTCAATGTCACAACCACAAGTTCGATCCGATTCCGCAAGAAGATTACTACAGGCTGCAGGCGGTTTTCGCGGGTGTTGACCGGGCCGACAAGGTCTATGACCTGGATCCGGCGATCAGTCATCGCCGGACGGAATTACTTGCGCGTCGCCGAACATTGACGGAAAAGAAAAAGGAAGTTGATGCGCTGATTATCAAGCAGGGGGGCGAGGAACTGCGGGTGATCGATCAGCAGGTCGCAGCAGGGCAGCAACCCGAGAATCATCCTCTGGCGGCTCAATTTGGATATCACAGCCAGATCTCTCCCAAGCAGGACACTGTCAAATGGGTGCAGGTGGACTTGGGGAAAGCGGTTGAAATCGCCGCGATTGAGATTGCTGGCTGTCACGATTCGTTCAATAACATCGGCGCGGGGTTTGGATTCCCGGTCAGGTTCAAGGTCGAGATTTCGGATGACCCGGAATTCCTTCAGAACGTATTTGTGGTGAAGGACCAGTCGACGGCGGATTTTCCCAATCCCGGTGTCATTCCCGTGCGAATCGCGTTGCAGTCTCGACCGGCCCGATATGTCCGAGTCACCGCCACGAAGTTGGCTCTGCGCCAAAACGACTATATCCTCGCGCTGGCCGAACTGAATGTCTTTGACATTGAAAAACGAAATGTCGCGCTGGCGTCCGGTGTTCAAGTCAAAAGTCTTGATTCGATTGAAGCCGCACCGCGCTGGCGGCAATCAAACCTGGTTGACGGGTATTATGCGGGAATGGGAAAGACTGCCGGATCTTCTCTGGTCGAATTGCAAAAACGTCGTGAAGAGTTGCTTAACAAATCAATCGACGCTGCGACCCGGGAACAGATCGCCGAGAATTCCAAGGGCCTCGCAGATACGAATGCGGCGCTCGGTCAATTGCCTCCGGCCAAGACGGTTTATGCCGGGACAGTTCACTTCGGTTCCGGCGCATTCCTGGGCACAGGCGCCAACGGGGGCAAACCCCGTCCGATTTTCATCCTCGATCGGGGCGACGTCAAAACCCCCAAAGCGGAAGTGCAACCGGGTGCCTTGAGCGGCGTGCCGGGAATTCCCAACTACTTTGACCTGCCGCCCGGGCATCCTGAAGGTGCCCGTCGGGCTGCGTTGGCTAAGTGGATCACTGACAGGCATAACCCGCTGACGTGGCGCAGCATTGTCAATCGCGTCTGGCAATACCATTTTGGCCGCGGCATCGTGGAAACGCCCAACGATTTCGGACGGATGGGGGCATTGCCAACTCATCCAGAACTGCTGGAATGGCTGGCGGTGGAATTTCGGGACGGAGGCCAGTCGCTGAAACAACTGCACCGGTTGATCGTCACGAGTTCCACATACCGTCAGGTTTCCAGCCAGTCACCGACTCACAACTATGCTCAACTGGACGCCGATAACCGCTATTTGTGGCGGACGAACCGTCGCAAACTTGAAGCCGAAGCGATTCGTGATTCGGTACTGCTGGTCAGCGGCAAACTGAATCAGACGCAGTACGGGCCTGGCTTCCAGGATTTCGTAATCGAAAAGCCGGAGCACTCACCCCACTATCAATATCACCTGTATGACCCCGAGAACCCGCTTAGTCACCGGCGTTCGATCTACCGTTTTATTGTGCGTTCGCAGCAGCAGCCATTCATGACGACTCTCGACTGTGCGGACCCGTCATTGCGGGTCGACCGCAGGAACGAAAGCTTGTCGGCTTTGCAGGCGCTGACGCTACTCAATAATGGCTTCATGGTGACGATGTCGAAGCACTTCGCCGAACATGTCGCGCTGGCAAGACCAGCCGATGTCTCAGGCCAGGTGGCCGATGCATTTCTGACCGCGCTCGGGCGTCCGGCGACTCCGGAAGAACTCGAGGAATTGACTGGCTATGCGAAGAAATTTGGCTTGGCGAACTATTGCCGGCTGTTGCTGAATTTGAATGAATTCGCATTTGTGGATTGAGGGGCAGGGGCGATTCCAGAAGTCGAGCAGTGTTATTAAGGGGCGGAGAATTTATAAGTGTCTGATCTCTCCTAGCCCCGGAGGGGCGAAATGTAATAGCCTGGGGCGTGAACCTCAGGACAGTGATCACATTGGGTGTCATTAGCCCCGGAGGGGCGGAACTTGACGGAAACTTCGCTGATCCTAAGGGGCGATTAGGGCTTGCAACTTCGCTCGAAACAATCGCAGTACACAGTGGCAGGATGATGGGGCAGGAAAATGCAGACAGACAACGAAAATGTAGATCGAAACCCACCCCTCTCCCGTCGGTCCATGCTGTGGGAAATCGGTGGTGGCCTGGGCGGCATTGCCCTGGCGTCGATGTTGGGGTCTGACAGCTCATTCGGGGCGACTGGCCCCGGCGGAATTGCTTTGCGTCCTGACGGCGGACTGCATCACAAGCCCAAGGCAAAACGCGTCGTGCAGATGTTTATGGCCGGCGCTGCCAGCCATCTTGATTTGTGGGACTTCAAGCCTGACCTGATCAAACACGATGGAAAGCCGTCTGATTTCGGCGAACCTGTTGAAGCCTTTCAAAATGGCCTGGGCCCCTGGAAAAAGCCGGTCTGGGAATTCAAGCCGTACGGCAGTTCCGGCAAAATGATCAGTGAGGTTGTCTCGTCGCTGGGACCTTGTGTCGATGACATGGCCTTTATCCATAATGTTGTCGGAAAGACGGGAGTTCACAGTCAGGCCACCTATCTGCAAGCGACGGGATTTCAGAACCCTGGCTTTCCCGGGGCGGGATGCTGGGTCAGTTACGGGCTGGGCAGTCTGAATGAAAATCTGCCGACGTTTGTGGTCTTGCCGGACCACCGCGGCTTCGCGTCGAACGGGCCCAAGAACTGGGATGCCGCGTTTCTACCTTCACAACACGCCGGGACGATTATCTATCCGGGCACTGAGACACCAATAGCTGACTTGTTTCCGAACAAACGCGGCGATTACATCACGACGGCCGCGACAGCCGAAGGTCTGGATCTGATGCGGCGGCTGAACCGAGGCCACGCCGCCACACGCGAGGGTGATTCGCGGCTCGATTCGCGGATTCGGTCGTATGAACTCGCCGCGAAAATGCAACTCGCGGCTCCCGAAGCGATGGATCTCTCGCATGAACCACAGCACATCATGCGGCTGTATGGACTGGATCACGGCAAGACGGCATTCGACAAGGAAATCAACCCGCTCGAAGAGACCGACTATTTTTCCAGGAAATGCCTTGTCGCCCGCCGGTTGCTGGAACGCGGAGTTCGCTTCGTACAGATCTGGTCCGGAAACGACAACGGGTTTCCACGTCGGAACTGGGATTCACACGAAGATATTGAGCGCGACCACGGGCCGCTGGCGACCGGGATGGCGCGGGGCGCGTCAGCCCTGATCCAGGACCTGAAACAACGTGGGCTGCTGGAAGATACGATTATCCTCTGGACCACGGAATTTGGCCGGATGCCATCGACGCAGGGCGGCAAAGGACGCGATCATAACCCCTATTGCTTCACGAACTGGCTCTGCGGAGGCGGAATCAAAGGCGGGATTTCCCATGGAGAAAGCGATCAGTGGGGCTATAAGCCACTGGATCGAGACCGGCCGACTCAAGTCTATGACGTCCACGCGACAATCTTACACTTGCTCGGAATCGATCACACCCGGCTCACAGTACGCCATAACGGCATTGACCGCAGATTGACTGATGTGCATGGGCATGTGATCAAAGAAGTGCTGGCTTAGGATCGTGCTCAACACGCGTTCCAGTTTTAAATTTAGCAGTAGACTCTCGACAAAGAACCAGATAAAGACGGCGG
>JAQGHT010000658.1 GCA_028291565.1 Planctomycetaceae bacterium
TACGCGCCTTTGAACCGACTGACGAGGTCGTGTCGAGACTGTTCTTTGTCGGCCACTGCCTGGGCCGCGCACTGGTCCGGCCCTGTGAGCCGCATCGCAGCGGCGTTCAGGGCATCCTGAGCCGACTGCAGTCCGGCAAGTCCCGCGGATCCAACTGCGGCGTATTGCTGCTTGAGCAGTTCCTGGGCTTTCGCAGACCAGGGTAGGAGTTCACAATCCAGACAAAACCAGTCGGTTTGAAACTCATTCCAGAACCCCGCGCGATCCAACGCGTTTCGCAATCGGTCCAGGACGGATTCCTCTGTTTCGCGATCTTCAAAGAATCGGCGACCTGTTCGAGTATAGATGATGCCATTTCCATCCTGGGTCACGCCAAATCGGGCGCGGGCGACGTCTGCATTTCGGCAGATAATGACGACTGCACGAGAACCCATGTGTTTTTCTTCGCAGATGACTCGCTGTACTCCTTGAGAGGCAAAGTAATGAAAGGCCACCTGTGGATGTTCCAGCATGTCCGGAAGGTCACTGGTTTCGCAGGGGGACATCGTTGGGGGCAGGTAGATCAACCATTTCGGATTGGCCGCGAAGCGACTCATGACTTCCAATGCCGCAGCCGCATTTTCTTCGCGAATGGTGATATGAGTCATTAAGCGTGTTTGAATCGTCCGTTTGCCCGACACATCGTCCCGGTCCAGAACATCGTCGACGACCTGTTGGGCGTTCAGCTCCGGACTCATCGCGTGTGGCGGAACGAATCGGCGCGACTCAGCATACACTCGCGCGGCGGGAACGGACACCAGTTCCTTTTCGGGATATCGCAGGGCCGTGAGTTTTCCTCCGAAAACACAACCAGTGTCGACGTTGATCGTATGGTTCAACCATTCCGGGTGCGGCACGGGCGTATGGCCGTACGCGACCATCGCGGGACCACGATATTCCGCTGCCCAGTTATGCCGAATGGGAAGACCGAATTCATCTGTTTCACCGGATGTTTCACCATAGAGCGCGAACATCCGCACGCGTTGGGACGCACGCCCCTGGTAGGCTTGTTTCATGCCGGCATGGGCGACCACCAGTTTGCCACCGTCAAGCACGTAGTGGCTGATCAATCCATCCAAAAACAGTTTCGTACGCGTGATAAATTCCGACTTTACTGCTTCCGGCAAGGCCTCGATTTCGGCCAGGGTTTCAGCCAGTCCGTGAGCAATCTTGACCTCGCGGCCGCTCAGTTTACGCAGCAGTTTTTCGTCGTGGTTGCCTGGAACGCACAGCGCTGTGCCGGCCGCGCACATGGCCTGCACCAGGTTCAATGTATCGACGACCCTGGGGCCGCGGTCCGCCAAGTCCCCGACAAACACGGCTTTTCGTCCAGCAGGATGGCGGTAGGCTCGTTCCACGTCATTCGAGTCCGCGACGCTGTCGATTTGATAGCCCAATTGCGAGAGCAACAGTTCCAATTCGTCGCAGCACCCGTGGACGTCCCCAATGATATCAAACGGACCGGTCTCGTGACGCTTGTTCGTCCAGAGGGGTTGATATTCGAGCTTTGCGACATCAATTTCTTCTGTCGAATTCAGCACATGCACATGGCGAAAGCCTTCTTTCTGCAGGAACCGAAGTGATTGCCGAAGTTGCTGTTTCTGGATGCGAATCACATGCGGATTGAATCGCCGGTCGGGCCGGGATTCGTTGCGTTGTCGGCAAGTCTCTTCTCGGAGATTCAAAACGATCGCAACGGGAAGCACGTCGAATTCCCGGGCCAGCGAGACGAGAGGCTTCCTTGCTTCGGGTTGGACGTTGGTGGCATCAATGACCGTCAAGCGTCCGGCGGCCAAGCGTTTGCGAGCGATTTGCAGGAGAATATCGAACGCGTCACCCGTCGCACTCTGATCGTTTTCATAATCGGAGACCAGTCCACGACAGAAGTCTGACGACAGGATCGCAGTGGGTTTGAAATGCTGGCGCGCGAAGGTGGATTTGCCCGCGCCCGAGGGGCCGACCAGCACGACGAGGCAGAGTTCCGGAATGACGAGATTCAAGAGGACGACTTTCTGAGGAAGACCGCCATTTGGGTTGCGGGCCCTGTTGTTGGATCATCGAGGCCGACGGGACGAAACTGGGCTGTGTATTGAAAACGATCTGCCATGCGGTTGCCCCATGCCTGGAATTCTGCTCGAGTCCATTCGAATCGGTGATCGGGGTGACGCAGTTTGCCCGGTTCCAGGCCCAGAAAATGAACGTTGAATTCCACATTGGGAGTTGTCAGTACGATCGTCTTGGGGCGTGCGAATTCGAAGAGAACTCGTTCAAATGCGATTTGCCCGGCTGGATCGAAGTGCTCCAGCACCTCGACCACGGCCGCCGCGTCAAAACCCGACAAACGCCGATCGCGATAGGTCAGCGAACCATGCAGCAGGGTGATCCGCTGACGCTGCAATTCGGGCAGGCGGTCAAAGTGCAGGCGTTCGGCCGCGATTTCCAGCGAACGATGAGAGACGTCAAACCCGACTATTTCTGTAAAGTTGTGGTCGTCGAGCAATTTGCGCAGCAGATTTCCCGTGCTGCAACCAAGATCCAGAATGCGTTTGGCGCCTGCTTCTTTCAAGGCGGAAAGGACTGCGGAAAGTCGCTGATCGTTCAAACGCAAAGGAGCCTCCGCGATCTCTTCGCTTGCAGATTCCGCGATTTCAGTCGCCAGTGGTTCCGCAGTTGCGTCGACCAGTCTGGAGAGCGCATCACGCGTGAGTCGTCCTTGACGTCGCAGATAGCGATAGGTAATCGCTTCACGTTCCGGATGTTCACTGAGCCAGGCTTCCCCATGTCGCAGCAGCTTTTCGACTTCGTCCGTTCCGACCCAGTAGTGTTTTTCGTCGTCCATGACGGGAATCAGGACATACAAATGCGCCAGCAGGTCTCGCAATCTGACCACGGCTGTGAGCGAGACCGAATAATAAAAGCTCTCGCCCCATTCGGGAAATCGAGTGTCGAGTGCCAGGCGCTGGACGGCCACCGCATAGCCCAACGGTTCAAACAGGCGGCGCAAAAATGCTTCGCCGCCATGACACGGCAACGTGCTGATTTTTGCAGTCAAAGACAATGGTTGATCACACAATTCCGGCCGGTCCTTACTGCGTCCCGCCAGGGCCGAACCAAATACTTGAGCGATCGCGACGCTCATGAACGAAGACGCGACATAAGGCCGATCGTTGACATATTGAGCGAGTGAAAAACTCTCACCATCGCGTCCGCGGGAGTTCCTGACGAGTCCAATCGGATCAACTTCCAGCAACAGGGCAACCGTGCACCGTTCATCAGACAATTCTGGATAGAAGACGCGCGCCGAGCCGAAAGCCAGATCAAACGACTGCATCTTCGCGGGGTTCTTGTGCAGCAAATAACCCAGATCGCTGGTTGGTTGATGAGTTGTTGAAATCGTCAACAGCACAGAATACGTCCTTGCAATCAGGTCAAACAAAAGTGACTGGAACATCAGCTGGAACGCGCGAGCTTCCGGTTCTGGATTCGTTGATGGCTATGATCCGGAGGCGCTGCACCCAGAGGGTGGCGTGATGCACAATGTTACGAAACGCAGGCTTTATTAAAAAAATGAATGTTCACGGAAGTTGAAGTTTCTGTTGCGCGTAGAATGATGTCATTGAAGTCTCGAATCTTTATCCCGGAGGGATTCCAGAAATTAGCCGGGGGTTGAGC